>JACPYV010000145.1 GCA_016195825.1 Burkholderiales bacterium
CCACCTACGTGGCCGAGCATGCGCCGCACGGCAAGCGTGGGGCCTACACCTCGTGGATCCAGACCACCGCGACGCTGGGCCTGTTCCTGTCGCTGATGGTCATTCTGGGCACCCGCACGGCGCTGGGCGAGAAGGACTTCGGCGAATGGGGCTGGCGCGTGCCGTTCATCGTCTCCATCCTGCTGCTGGGCATCTCGGTGTGGATTCGTCTGTCCATGAACGAGTCGCCCGCCTTCCAGAAGATGAAGGCCGAGGGCAAGACCTCCAAGGCGCCGCTGTCCGAGTCGTTCGGCCAGTGGAAGAACCTGAAGATCGTGCTGCTGGCCCTCTTCGGCTTGGTGGCCGGCCAGGGTGTGGTCTGGTACTCCGGCCAGTTCTACGCGCTGTTCTTCCTGACGTCGGTGCTCAAGGTTGACCAAGCCAGCGCCAACATCTGGATCGCGATCTCGCTGATGCTGGGCACGCCGTTCTTCGTCATCTTCGGCACGCTGTCGGACAAGATCGGTCGCAAGCCCATCATCATGGCTGGCCTGCTGCTCGCCGCGCTGACGTACTTTCCGCTGTTCAAGGCGCTGACCTCTGCGGCCAACCCGGACCTTGCCAAGGCCCAGGAGACCGCCAAGGTCACGCTGACGACCAACATGGCCAGTTGCTCCTTCCAGGGCAGCCCGCTGGCGCGTGAGGTGGACTTCACCAGCGCCTGCGACATCGCCAAGCGCGCGCTGGCCGTGTCGTCGGCCAGCTCCGAGACCGTGGAAGCTGCTGCAGGTGCGCCGACCATCGTGCGCGTCGGCGACAAGGAAATCCAGGTTCCCACGGCCACCAAGCTGACCGAGCACAAGTTCGACGAGGCCAGCACCAAGGCCATCGCCGGCTTCAAGAAGGAGTTGGCCGAGGCAATGAAGGCCGCCGGCTACCCGGCCAAGGCCGACCCGGCCAAGGTCAACGTGCCGATGGTCATCGGCATCCTGTTCGTGCTGGTGCTGTACGTGACCATGGTCTATGGCCCGATCGCGGCCATGCTGGTGGAGATGTTCCCGACCCGCATCCGCTACACGTCGATGAGCCTGCCGTACCACATCGGCAACGGCTGGTTTGGCGGCCTGCTGCCTTCCATCACCTTCGCGATGGTGGCGCAGAACGGCAACATCTATCACGGCCTGTGGTACCCCATCGTCATCGCGGCGGTGACCTTCGTCATCGGCGTGCTGTTCGTGCGCGAGACCAAGGACGTGGACATCTACGCCAAGGACTGAACCTGGACCGAGGACAGGCCCTGAGGCTTGTCCAAGGCCGGTTGAAGGCCATGCGGCATGCAAGCCGCTTGGCGTGAGACTCGAAAAAGGGGCCGGCGCTTGCCGGCCCCTTGCTTTGCCCGGGATTGCCTCTGCTTGTCGACCGCGCCCCGCCCTGCGAGGATGCCAGCGATGTCCAAGCCCAAAGAACCCCTAGACCCTGCCGCTGGCAGCGCCAGCGATCAGCGGCGGCTGCAGATGGTCGACATTGCGCGGCTGGCCGGCGTGTCGGTGTCCACCGTGTCGCGGGCGCTGAACGGCAGTGAACTCGTCAACGCCGAGACCCGTCAGCGCGTCGCCGAACTGGCGCGGTCGCTGAACTACTCGATCAACTTTGGCGCGCGCAACCTGCGGCTGCAGGAGAACAAGACGGTCGCCGTGGTCGTGCCGTTCGATGCCCGGTCGCGCCAGCACATCTCCGACCCCTTCTTCCTGTCCATCGTCGGCTCCATTGCCGACGCGCTGACCGATCGCGGCTATGACATGCTGCTGTCGCGGGTCGACGCCGAGCACCTGGACTTGGCCGCGCACTGGTTCGATTCCGGCAAGGCCATCGGCGTGGTCCTGATCGGCCAGTGGCGCCACCACGACCAGCTTAACGAGATGGCCGCACGCAAGCTGCCGCTGGTGGTCTGGGGTGGCGAGATGCCTCAGCAGCTGTACTGCAGCGTGGGTGGCGACAACGTGCTGGGCGGCACGCTCGCTACTCGTCACCTGCTGCAGCTGGGCCGCAAGCGCATCGCCTTCGTTGGCGACGCCAACCTGCCCGAAGTCTGGCTGCGTCGCCAGGGCTATGCGCAGGCGCTGCGCGAGGCTGGGCTGGCCGTGGACCCGGCCCTGGAGCTACCCGCGCCGTTCGAGCCCGGCGTGGCCACCGGTGTGCTGCGCGACTTCTGCGCCGCGCGGCGCGACTTCGACGCCGTCGTCTGCTGCAGTGACGTGCTGGCCCTGCTGACCATCCAGGCGTTGCGTGCCGTGGGCCGCAGCGTGCCTGGTGATGTGGCGCTGGTCGGCTACGACGACATGCCGCTCGCCGCCTACTGCGACCCGCCGCTGACGACGGTGCATCAGCCCGTGGCAGAGGCGGGTACCGAACTGGTCGAGGCGCTGCTGGGCCAACTGCGTGGCGAACGCGCGGGCCCGCGCACCATGCCGGTCTACCTGAAGCTGCGCGGCAGCGCGCCCGACGCCGCACTCTGACCGTCGCACTGTGGCGTGGTACAGGTCAAGTACGCCAACTTGGCGTCGGCTGCTCTTCGTTTCCAACGTTCCTGGTTTTTCTGATAAATCGCTTAGCAAATAGGGACTTCTACTAAATTGCAATCGATTGCAAAACAATCTGATGGCACGCAGAATGGCGGCACGGATCGGCGCTCCATGCGCCCGGCCCGCCCGCCTCGCAGAAGGCGCCCGCATACCGACAACCGGAGACAGACATGCCTAGTTCTCGCCCGAGCGCCTTGCGCTCGCATCGTTGCCCCTCATCCCAACCCCTGGCGGCAGCCGTCGCCCTCGCGCTAATGAGCGCGGCCACCCAGGCCCAGCAGGCCGCCGCCGACGCCGGCGACGGCCTCAAGCTTGACGCCGTTGTCGTCACCGGCAGCTCGACGGCCAAGTCCAAGATGCGTTCCAGCGTCGCGATTTCGACAATCGAGAGCGAAGGCGTCACGGCTGTCACCGCGGCCAGCGCGACCGACGTGCTGCGCGCCGTGCCCGGCATCCGCGCCGAGGCCAGCGGCGGTGAGTCCAACGCCAACGTGGCCGTGCGCGGCATCCCGGTCTCGGCCGGTGGCGCGCGCTACATCCAGTTCCAGGAGGACGGCCTGCCGCTGCTGCAGTTCGGCGACATCGCCTTCGCTACGCCCGACACCTGGCTGCGCGCTGACGCTGGCTTCGAGCGCCTGGAAGTCGTGCGCGGCGGCTCGGCTGCACTGCTGGCCACCGGCGCGCCGGGCGGCATCATCAACTTCATCAGCAAGACCGGGCTGGAGCAGGGCGGCAGCATCCAGCTCACCAAGGGCCTCGACTTCGACCAGACCCGCGTCGACATCGGCTACGGCGGCCGCCTGGCGCCCAAGACGCGCTTCTTCATTGGCGGCTTCTACCGCGTGGGCGACGGCGGGCGCAAGGGCGCGGACGGCACCGAGAACGGCGGCCAGGTGCGCGGCAACGTGACCTTCGAGCTGCAGGGCAAGAGCTTCGTGCGCTTCAGCTTCAAGCACCTGGACGACCACACCCCGACCTTCATGCCCACGCCGGTCAAGTACGTTGGCGGCAGCATCCAGCAGCTCCCCGGCCTGGATCCGCGCCGCTCGGCCTTCTACGACGCCGCCTGGCCGCTGGACAACACGCTGACCAACACCAACGGCCGCGCGACCAGCAACATTCGTGACGGCCTGTCCGCCAAGAGTGACGCGTTCGGCGCCGAGCTGGACGTGGATGCGGGTGGCGGCTTCCGGCTGCAGAACAAGTTCGCGTGGAGCAAGAACTCCGGCCGCTTCATCGGCATCTTCCCTGGCGATGACGTGTCCGCCGCGCCGGCAGGCACCACCATCGCCACAGGCCCCGGCGCTGGTACGGCCTACACGGGCAACAAGTTCACCGCCGTCGTCTTCAACACCAAGGTCGACAACGCCGGCCTGATGGCCAACGACCTGAAGTTCTCGCGCGACTTCGACCTTGGCGGCGCTGCCCGGATCAGCGCCGTGGCCGGCCTGTATACCTCGGTGCAGAAGCTGGACCTGACGTGGAACTTCAACCAGTACTCGCTGTCCGCCGATCAGGATGGCGCCCGCGTGCTGAACGTGCCCGGCGTCGTCAACGGTTCGCCGGGCTTCGGCGGATGCTGCAGCAACACGCAGGACAGCAAGTACACGACCAACGCACCTTACCTCGTGCTGAACCTGGAGTCCGGTGCGCTGTCGGCCGACGTTGGCCTGCGCCGCGACAACCAGAAGGCCAGTGGCGCCTACTACCAGTCCAACGCCGGCCTGGCCTATGACCTGACCAAGCCCAACGCGATCGACTACGACTTTGGCCGCACCTCCTACTCGCTGGGTGGCAACTACGCGCTCAACAAGGACTTTTCCGTGTTCGCGCGCTACTCCGACGGCGCCGCCTACAACGCCGACCGCATCACGTTCTTCAACAACCCCAACCTCGTCAACGGCAAGAGCCCGACCATCCCGACCAACAAGGTCAGGCAGGCCGAAGCCGGCATCAAGGTCCGCGGTGGCGGCATGAGCCTGTTCGCCACGCTGTTCCACGCCAAGACTGACGAGGTCAACGTTGACGTGACGACCAGTCCCATCGTCGCGAAGGCCAACAGCTACCGCAGCAACGGCCTGGAGCTGGAGGGGGCGGCCCGCTTCGGTGTCGTCAACCTGCTCGGCGGCCTGACCTACACCGATGCCAAGCAGGCCGATGGCCGGGCGCCCAAGCGCCAGGCTAAGGTGGTCTACCAACTGACGCCGACTGTCAATCTCAGCGATGCACTGACCTTCGGCGTGGGCATCGTCGGTACCACCAAGAGCTTGGACGACGGCCCCACCGGCCCGCTGACCATCACGCTGCCGGCCTACACCGTCGTCAACGCGTTCGCCAGCTACGCGCTCACCGACAAGGCGACGCTCTCGCTGGCGGCCAACAATCTGCTTAACGAGCTGGCGTACACCGAGAGCAACGACGGCCGCGGCGCCGCGCGGGCGTACACGGGGCGCACGGTTAAGGCCTCGCTTCGGTACAGCTTCTGAAGCCCCGGCCATGATGCCCATCCTCGTGCTCGGTGAGGCCTTGGTGGACGAGTTCCACGACGGGCCGGTCGCCGGCGGCGCGCCGTTCAACGTGGCGCGCTCGCTGGCCGGTCTCGGTGTGCCGGTACGCTTCGTAAGCCGCATCGGCGCGGGCGACGCGGCCGGTCGCCTGGTGCTGGACAGCGCCGCGCGCTTCGGCCTTGCGGTGGATCACATCCAGCGCGACTTGGCCCACGCTACCGGCCGCGTCAGCGTGCACGAGGACGCGGGTGGTCATCGCTTCGAGATCCATGCCGACGCGGCCTGGGACCATCTCGAGGTGCCCGCCGCAGTGCATGCCGGAATCCTCTACTTCGGCAGCCTCGCCCAGCGCCACCCGGCGGCACGCGCGGCCATCCGCACCGCTGTCAAGCGCGCCTCGGGCTCGCGCCTGCTGGACCTCAACCAGCGCCCCGGTACCGACACGCCCGAGCTGGCTGCCGAATCGCTGATGCTGGCCGACTGGGTCAAGCTCAACGAGGACGAACTCGACCGCCTGCTCAGCTGGTTCGGGCCCAGCCTGCCGGACCTGATGGCACGCTTCGCGCTGCAGCGGCTGGTGCTCACGCGCGGCGCGGCCGGCTATGCGCTGTACGGCCAGCAGGGCCGGCTACTGGCCAGCGGGGAGGGCGTGGCGCAGCCCCATGTCCTCGACAGTGTCGGTGCCGGCGACGGCTTCACTGCCATGCTGCTCGCGGGGCTGTCGCTGCATCGAGACCTGGGCGCAACCCTGAGCCTTGCCAATCGCTACGCCGCGATGATCTGCGGTGTGCGTGGCCCGCTGCCCGATCTCTCGGTCGATCCGGCGGCACTGGCGCCCTGGCGCGAGGCACTGCTCGCGCTGCCCGAACTGGATGGTCAACCATGAGCTTCATGATGGACAAACCCCGCCTGTCGGCGAGCCAGATCGTGAACATGAATGTCGGCTTCCTCGGCATCCAGTTCAGCTTCGGCTTGCAGCAGGCCAACATGAGCCCGATCTACCAGATGCTGGGCGCCGAGGGAAAGGACCTTCCCTACCTGTGGCTGGCGGGGCCTATAACGGGCTTGCTGGTGCAGCCCTTCATCGGCGCGATGAGCGACCGCACCACCCACCGCTTGGGCCGGCGCACGCCTTACTTTCTTATCGGCGCGCTGATCTGCTCGCTGGGCCTGCTGCTGATGCCCTTCAGCCCGGCCCTGTGGTTCGCGGCCGGCCTGCTGTGGATCCTGGATGCAGCCAACAACGTGACCATGGAGCCTTACCGCGCCTACGTCAGCGACCGGCTGCGCGAGGAGCAGCACGCCAGCGGCTTCCTCACGCAGGCCTCCTTCACGGGCCTCGCGCAGACGCTGGCCTACCTGACGCCCAGCCTGCTCGTCGCCTTTGGCATGAACAAGGATGCGCTGGGGGCCAACGGCATCCCGGTGGTGACGACGCTGGCCTTCGGCGTCGGCGCGCTGCTGTCCTTCACGACAGTGTGGTGGTCCATCCGCAAGGTGCCGGAGCTGCCGCTTCCGGCGGACGAGATTGCCCGCCTGCGCGCGCTGCCGCGCGGCGTCGGGCCGGCGCTGGCCGAGATCTGGGCCGCGCTGCGCGACATGCCGCTCACGATGCGGCGGCTGTGGTGGATGGCGCTTTTCCAGTGGTACGGGATGATGTGCTACTGGATCTACATCGTGCCCACGCTGGCGGCCACCGTCTTCGGCACCGACGACCCTCACGCCGCCGGTTTTCGTGACGCCGCGCTGCTGAACGGGCAGGTCGGTGGCTTCTACAACGCCGTCGCCTTCGTCGCCGCCTTCGCGATGCTGCCGTTCACCCGGCGCTTCGGCGCGAAATGGGTGCACGCCTTCGCGCTGGCCTGTGCGGCGGCCGGCATGTGGGCGCTGCCTGGCATCCACGACAGGAGCTGGCTATTCCTGCCCATGGTCGGCATCGGCCTGGCCTGGGGCTCCATCATGGGCAACCGTATGTGCTGCTGGCCGGCAGCATCCCGCCCGAGCGCGCCGGGGTCTACATGGGCATCTTCAACATGTTCATCGTCATTCCCATGCTGATCCAGGCGGTCACGCTGCCCCTGCTCTACGACGGGCTGCTGGGCGGTCGCCCCGAGAACGTCATCCGCCTGGCCGGCGTGCTGCTGGCCCTGGCCGCCATCTGCGTGCTGCGCGTTCGCCCCGAGACCTCATCATGAAAAATCAAGTCCAGCTCATCACCTACGTCGACCGCCTCGGCGGCCAGCGCGACGGCGCCGACCTGGCACGGCTCAAGCGCCTGCTGTCCGAGCCTGGCTCGCCGCTGGCCGGCGTGTTCGGCGGCGTGCACCTGCTGCCCTTCTTCCACGCCATCGACGGCGCAGACGCGGGCTTCGATCCCATCGATCACACGCAGGTCGACCCGCGCTTGGGGCATTGGGGCGATGTGAAGGCGTTGACGGAGGAGCTGGACGTGATGGCCGACGTCATCGTCAACCACATGTCCAGCGAGTCGCCGCAGTTCGTCGACTACTCCGAGAAGGGCGAGGCCTCGGCCTATGCCGGCCTCTTCCTGACGCTGGACGCGGTGTTCCCCGGTGGTGCCAGCGAGCGTGACCTGTTGGCCGTCTACCGCCCACGCCCGGGCCTGCCGCTGACCTATGCCGCGCTGAGGAACGGCGAACGCCGCATCCTGTGGACCACCTTCACGGCCGCGCAGATCGACATCGCCGTGCGCCATCCGCAAGGCCGCGCCTATCTCGCCAGCATCTTGCAGACCTTCGCCGCCAACGGCATCCGCATGGTGCGGCTGGACGCGGTCGGCTACGCCATCAAGAAGGCTGGTGCCAGCTGCTTCATGATGCCGGAGACCTTCGATTTCATCGCCGAGTTCGCTGGCGAGGCGAGGGCGTTGGGCATCGAGGTGCTGGTCGAGATCCACGCCTACCACCAGCGCCAGATCGACATCGCCGCCAAGGTCGACTGGGTCTACGACTTCGCGCTGCCGCCGCTGGTGCTGCATGCCTTCAGCTTCAAGACCGCCACGGCGCTGAAGCGCTGGATCGCGATCCGCCCGAACAACGCGCTGACCGTGCTGGACACCCACGACGGTATTGGCATCATCGACATTGGCGCCGACGCCAGTGACCGCGCGGCCCACCCCGGCCTCGTGCCGCCCGAGGAGCTGGACGCGCTGGTGGAGCGCATCCACGCAGCAAGCGGCGGACAGAGTCGGCTGGCCACTGGTGCAGCCGCCAGCAACCTGGACCTCTACCAGGTCAACTGCACCTTCTTCGACGCCATGGGCCGCGACGAGACGGCCTATCTGCTGGCCCGCGCCCTCCAGTTCTTCCTGCCTGGCGTGCCGCAGGTCTACTACGTCGGTCTGCTGGCCGGCCACAACGACATGGACCTGCTCGCGCGCAGCCAGGTCGGGCGCGACATCAACCGCCACTTCTACGGCGAGGACGAGATCGCGCAGGACTGCGAGCGGCCGGTGGTGCGCCGACTCGTCGAGCTGATCCGGCTGCGCAACCACCACCCGGCCTTCGGCGGCACGTTCAGCGTCGAGGCCAGCAGCGACCACGAGCTGCGCCTGCGCTGGCAGCACGGCTCCGAGTGGGCGTCGCTGAGCGTGAACTTCGCCAGCTTGGCCCACGAGCTGAACCACAGCACCGATGGCGGTGCCCAGCGCTTCGCCTTCAGTTGAGCGTCAGCCTGGGTGCGCAGAATTCAGGCCAGTTCAACTTAACGGAGTGATGGTCATGTGGAAGCTGGTCGTGGGTTTTGCCGTGTTTGCAGCGCTGGCGCTGTTCATCCTGATGAAGAGCGGCGGCAACATCGACATGGGCGGCGAGAAGCATGACGTGACTGCGGCGCACGAGCCTGCAGCTTCCGCTGCCGTCGATGCTGCGGCGTCCGCAGCATCGGCCGCGCTGCCCGCCGTCGCTGCCTCGCAGTGAGCCCTTCAGTGCACCTCTGAGGCCTCGCCGGTGGCGCGCTGAGGCGCCATCAGTGGCAGGCGCATCAGCATCTGCGTGCCCTGGCCGGGGGTGGAGCGGACCTCGATCTGGCCGCCCAGCACGTTGGTCACGATGCTATGCACGATGTGCATGCCCAGGCCCGAGCCGCCGGTGCCCAGCTTGGTCGTGAAGAAGGGGTCGAAGATGCGCCGCCGCACGGACTCGTCCATGCCGCGGCCGTCGTCCTCGACGCTGAGCTCCGCTTCCTGGTCGCTCAGCCGCGCACAACGCACCCGTACGCGGCCCCGGTCCATGCCCTCGAATCCGTGCAACAGCGCGTTCATCAGCAGGTTGGTCAGCACCTGGCCCATCGCGCCGGGGTAGCTGTTCATGATCAGGCCGTGGCAGAGGTTGGTCTCGATGACGAAGGGCGTGTGCTTGAAGCTGGGCTCCACCATGACCAGCACATCTTCGACCACCTTGCCCAGGTCGAAATCGCGCCGCAGGTCGGCCGTCTGGTCGATGGCCACCTGCTTGAAGTCGCGCACCAGGTCGGCGGCTTTCTGCACGTTGCGCTGCAGGATGTCCTGGGCCCGGCGCGTATCGCGGGCCAGTTCCTCCAGCGTGCTGCGGCGCATCTGCACGCTGCCGGCAAGCATGTTCTCCAGCTGCTTGTAGCGATCGTCCAGGGTCGACACGACGGTCAGTGCATTGCCCAGCGGCGTGTTCAGCTCATGTGCGACGCCGGCCACCAGCCTTCCCAGCGATGCGAGCTTTTCCGACTCCACGAGCTCGCGCTGCGCCTTCTGCAGCGTGGCAAGCGCGTCCGACAGCTCGGCGTTGCTGGTCGTCAGCTCGCCGGTGCGCTGCGCGACGGTGGCCTCGAGGTTGAGGTTGTGCTGGCGCAGCGCCTCGAAGGCCGACAGCAGCGCCTGGCGCATGCGCTCCATGGCCATGCCCACGCGGGCGATCTCGTCCGCGCCGCCCACGCGCAGCGGCTGCTCCAGCCGGCCGGCGGCCAACGCCTCGGCGGCACCGGTCAGCGCAGTCATCGGGCGCAGCACGTAGCGCTGCAGAACCCACAGCATCAGCACCAGCGACAAGGTCAGCGTCAGCCCGCTGCGCCAAAAGGTGCGCCAGACCTCGGCCTGCCGGGCCTGCAGCAGCGGGGCTGCGCTCATGCTGACCGTCAGCTTGGCGATCTCGCGGCCGTCGCGCTGGATGGCGCGGGTCTGGCTCAGCGTCAGCGCGGCCTCGCCGGCCTCCTGGGGCCGCTCGAAGGACAGGAAGGGTGCGGGTGAGGCCGGCTCGACGACCTTGACGGCGACGAAGCGCGGGTCGTCCACCTGGGCCTTGACCATGGGCTCAGCCAGGTCCGGTGACACCTGCCAGACCGGCTCGGCCAGCGACAGCGACATGATCTCGCTGGTGCGGGCCAGGTCGCGCTTGAGGTCTTCCATGGCCGTCTCGCGCGTCTTCTGGCCGTCGTAGAGCAGCACGACCGTCGTCGGCAGCAGCAGGCCCAGCAGCAGGGCCAGCACGACGGCGAAGGTCAGCGAATTGCGCTGCCAGCCGAACGGGCGTCGCGACGCCGTGGGCGGTGCGAGCGATGAAGGCGGGGCGGGGCTGTCCGGCATGGGGGTGCGCAAGGGCGGCCAGAGTGTAGGCCCGGCAAATCCGGTCGAAATGCGCATTCCGGCCTGCCGAGACCCGGGTTTTTCCTGGGGCGGTGGGGCTGCTGCCGGCGGGGGGGCTGGCCCCACAATCCGCCGCCTGATCGCGCCCCTCGGCGCATGGCCTGGAGAAAAACAGTGAAGCGTTGGGTTGGCCTGGCGGCATTGTTCGCTGCTTGCATCGGCATGGATGGCGCGTTCGCGCAGAGCAGCTTGCGCATCGGCATGGTGGCCGGGTTCACAGGCCCGGTCGCGGGCCTGGTGCAGGAAAGCGCCGACGGTGCGCGCCTGTACTTCGACTCGGTCAACGCGCAAGGAGGCCTCAAGGGCCAGAACATCGAGCTCGTCACCCAGGACGACAAGTACGACCCGGCGCTGGCGGCCACACAGGCCAAGTCCCTGGCCAGCCAGGGTGTGCTGGCGCTCATCCTCAGCCGCGGCACCGGCCCAACCGAGGCCATGCTGCCGGTGCTGAAGGAAAACCGCCTGCCGCTGGTAGCGCCCGCCACGGGTGCCATCAGCCTGCACGAACCGGTGCAACCCTGGGTCTACCACCTGCGCGCCAGCTACCAGAAGGAGGCTGAACGTGCGGTACGCCACCTGGCCGGCATCGGCGTCAAGCGCATCACCATCGTGCAGGTCAACGATGCCTTCGGCAACGACGCCGGCAAGGGCGCCATCAAGGGCCTGGACGACATGAAGCTGCGCGCCCTGTCTCACCTGCGCTTTGACCGCAACAAGCCGGACCTCGCGCCCACCATGCAGGCCATTGCCAAGGCCGGCATCGAGGCCGTCGTGCTGATCGGCCCCGGCTACGCGGTCGTCGAGGGCGTCAACGCGCTGCGCGCGGCCGGCTCCACGGCGCACGTCGCCACGTTGTCCAACAACGCGTCGGCCGATTTCGTGAAGGCGCTGGGCGAGAACGCGCGCGGCGTCGTCGTGACGCAGCTCTTCCCCTACGAGCGCTCCACGTCCAACCCGCTGGTGCGCGAGGCCCTGGGTCTGAGCAAGGCGGCCGGCCGCAGCGAGCTGACTCCAGCCCAGCTTGAGGGCTTCGCCGCGGCCAAGCTGGTGGTCGAGACGCTCAAGCGCGCGGGTAAAGACCCCAGCCGGGACAGTTTCTCCAAGGCTCTGGAAGGCCCGCGCATCGACCTCGGGGGGCTGCAGGTGCACTACACCGACAAGGAGCACGGCGGGCTGGAGTTCACCGACGTGTCCATCGTCGGGCCCGACGGCAAGTTCTGGAGATAGAGGCCCCCCTACCGGCTGCGCCGCCCCCTCAAAGGGCTAACCCGACTGGCCGGCGAAGCCGGATCAGCGAGAGTCGCGCGATGATGCAGCCGCCCTTCGGGGGCTGCGTTAGGAGCTGACATGGATCTGGGATTGAAAGGCCGCTGGGCGCTGGTGTGCGCAGCGAGCAAGGGCTTGGGCCGAGGCTGCGCTGAGGCGCTGGTGGGCGAGGGCGTCAACGTCGTCATCACTGCGCGCGGCGAGACCGACCTTCTGGCGACGGCCGATGCGTTGCGTGCGTTGAACCCGGCCGTCGAAGTGCGCAGCGTGGTGGGCGACATCGCGACACCCGAGGGCCGCGCCGCCGCGCTGGCGGCGTGCCCCCAGGTCGACATCCTCGTCAACAACGCCGGCGGCCCGCCTCCCGGGGATTTCCGCGACTGGGACCGGGCGCAGTGGATCGCTGCGCTGGACGCCAACATGCTGGCGCCCATCGAGCTGATCAAGTCCACCGTGGACGGCATGGCCGCGCGTGGCTTCGGCCGCATCGTCAACATCACGTCCGGCGCCGTGAAGGCGCCCATCGACGTGCTGGGCCTGTCCAACGGCGCCCGCTCGGGGCTGACCGGCTTCGTCGCCGGCGTGGCCCGCCAGCCCAGGCTGGCCGGCGCCAATGTGACGATCAACAACCTGCTGCCCGGTGCTTTCGACACCGACCGGCTGAAGAAGACGCTGGCCGCTGGCGCCGCCAAGACCGGTGCAAGCGCGGAGGACGTGGCGGCCAGGCGCCGCGCATCCATCCCCGCCCAGCGCTTCGGCACGGCCGCCGAGTTCGGCGCGCTCTGCGCCATGCTGTGCAGCGCACAGGCCGGCTACCTGACTGGGCAGAACATCCTGCTCGATGGCGGCAGCTACCCGGGGACCTTCTGATTCGCTGGCTCAAGCGCATCCTCGCCGGCCTGCTGCTGGTCGTGCTGTTGCTGGCGCTCGCGCTGTGGCTGGCGTTGCGCGGCAGCCTGGCGGTGCTCGACGGCGAACGGGCCCTGCCGGTGCTGAGCTCGCCAGTCGAGCTTCAGCGCGACGCGCGCGGCTACCTGACTGTCAGCGCCGAGAACCGCCTGGATGTCGCGCGCGGCCTGGGTTACGCGCATGCCCAGGAGCGCTTCTTTCAGATGGACCTGATGCGCCGCAACGCGGCCGGCGAACTGTCGGCTCTGGTGGGGCCGAAGGCGCTGCCGCTGGACCAGGCGCGCCGCACACATCGCTTCCGCCACCGCGCCGAGGCGGGCATCGCTCGGCTGCCGGCCGACGAGCGGGCGCTGCTGGACGCCTACGTGGCCGGCGTCAATGCCGGTCTGGCGGCGCTGGGGGCCCGCCCGCCCGAGTACCTGCTGCTGCGCCAGGCGCCCAAGCCCTGGGTCGCGGCCGACACCGTGCTCGTCGCCTACGGCATGTACCTGGACCTGCAGGGCGCGCAGGGCCGCGACGACATCGCCATGGGGCTGCTGCACGACGCTGTGCCGGCCGACTGGTATGCCTTCCTGAGCCAGCACAGCGCTGACTGGCAGGCCGCGATGGATGACAGCCGCATGGCCGCCGTCCCTCTGCCCGCGAGCGCCTTGCCCGACGCGCTTCGCGTCAACAAGACGGCCTGCAGCGACTGCAGCCTTCAGGACGCACGGGACCTCGGCAGCAACAACTTCGCCGTGGCTGCCTCGCATGGCGCCGACGGCCGCGCCATCTTGGCCGATGACATGCACCTGGGCCTGCGCGCACCTGGCACCTGGTTCAAGGCCCGCATGAAATGGCAGGACGCAGCGGGCGGCCATGACGTGGCCGGCGTGACGCTGCCCGGCGCGCCGCTGCTGGTGGTGGGCAGCAATGGCCGCGTGGCCTGGGGTTTCACGAACACCACCTCGGACTGGGCCGATGTGGTCGCGCTCAAGCTCAACACGGCCGGTACCCACTACCTGGCTGGCGGCACCGAGAAGCCGCTGCAGCGCAGCGTTGAGCGCATCGAGATCGCCGGGGCGGCCGCGGTCGATCAGGTTGTGCTGGAAAGTGAGTGGGGGCCCGTCCTGGCGCAGAAGGCGCCAGCCGGGCAGGCCTATGCCCTGCGCTGGGTGGCGCATGACGTGGAGGGAATGAACCTGCGGCTGATGCATATGGAGACGGCCGCCAACGTCGACGATGCCGTGCAGCTTGCGGCCGGCGCCGGCCTGCCGGCGCAGAACCTGCTGGTGGCTGATGCCGGCGGGCGCATCGCCTGGACCGTCATCGGCGCCATGCCCAAGCGCGTGGGCAGCGAGGACATCGACCGTCCACAGGACTGGAGTGATGGCCGCTCGCGCTGGCAGGGCTACCTGGGCGCGGCCGAGCAGCCCAGGCTCGTTGACCCGGCCGACGGGCGGCTGTGGACGGCCAACTCGCGCATGATCGGTGGCGACGCGATGAAGCTGGTCGGCAACGGCGGCTGGGACCTGGGCGCCCGCGCGATGCAGATCCGCGACGACCTGCGGGCGCAGGACAAGTTCGACGAGGCCGGCCTGCACGCCATCCAGCTGGACCACCGTGCGCTGTTTCTGCAGCGCTGGCGTCAGCTGCTGCTGTCGCAGGTGCTGACGCCCGACTTCGTCGCCACCAACGGGCTGGCCGACTACCGCGCCGAGGTTGACAAGAGCGCCGACGCCGCGCGGCCCGACGCGGTTGGCTACCTGCTGGTGCGCGCCTTCCGCGAGCAGGCGCTCAAGTCCCTGTTCGCGCCGCTGGCCGGGCTGCTGGAAGCCAATGGCCTGAAGCTGCGCGATCTCAAGTTGGTGCCCGAGACGCCTGGCTGGGCGCTGATCCAGGCCGCGCGGCCGGACACGCTACCTGGCGCTTTCAAGAGCTGGCCGGAGCTGTTGCAGCGCGCCGTTCTGGACAGCCGCAAGGCGTTGATCGACCAGCACGGCAGCCTGGCCGCCGCTACCTGGGGTGCCGACAACCCGACCGGCATGCGCCACCCGCTGAGCGCGGCCGTGCCGGCGCTGTCCAGCTGGCTGGACCAAACTGGCCAAGGCATGGCCGGCGACAGCCACATGCCGCGAGTTCACAACCACGGCCACGGCCAGAGCGAGCGCATGGTGGTCTCGCCTGGCCATGAGGAAAAGGGCATCCTGGTGATCCCGGGCGGCCAGAGCGGCCATCCGCTGTCGCCCTTCTACCGTGGCGACCACGCAGCCTGGCTGGCGGCCGAGCCGCTGCCCTTCCTGCCCGGCAAGGCGACGCACCGACTGGTTTTGAGACCTTGAGTTTGAGGATGGCGTCGCGTCCGCACGTCGCCTTATCATCTTTGCGCTGTGCCGCCTCATTCCAGAGGTAACTTACACGTTCAAGGAGGGGTCATCCCATGAAGAAATTCGCACTTCCGTCACATCTGTTGCCCCTGGCGCTGGCTACGCCGCTGTTGCTGAGTGGCTGTCTCGCCACGGCGCCCACGCTGGGCGAGAACAAGGGCACGGTGTCGGGAGCCGCGGGCGGCGAGACCGCGCAGGGCGAGAACACCAAGCTCGAAACCTGTTCCGAGACGCTGGGAACCATCTCCATCCACGAAGACACGGCGGCCCCCTGGTACATCCAGCTCAGCAGCCGTCAGCTGGGCTCCACGGTGCCAGTCATTCGGCTGATGATCCAGCAGAGCAATTGCTTCGTCGTCGTCGAGCGCGGCAAGGCCATGCAGGACATGATGCGTGAACGTGCGCTGATGCAGAGCGGCGAATCCCGTGCCGGCTCGAACATGGGGCAGGGCCAGATGGTGGCAGCCGACTACACGCTGAGCCCGGAAGTGCAGTTCTCGGGCAAGACCGGCGGCGGCGGCGGGTTCGGCGGCGGTGGTGTCGTCGGCCTGGCCTTGCTGGCAGCCGGTAGCGTCAGCAAGAACGAGGCGTCCACGACGCTGCTGCTGATCGACAACCGGTCCGGCGTGCAGATCTCTGCGTCCGAAGGCACGGCCAAGAACTTCGACTTCGGCATCTTCGGTGCAGCCTTCGGTGGCGGCGGCATCGGCGGCGGCGGCGCCTACGCCAAGACGCCTCAGGGCAAGATCATCGTGGCTGCGTTTGCCGACTCGTACAACCAGATGGTCAAGGCGTTGCGCAACTACAAGGCGCAGACCGTCAAGGGTGGGCTGGGCACGGGTGGCCGCCTGGGCGTGGATGGCGGCACCACGCCGGCCTCCAAGGAGCTCAGCCAGCCGGCCCCTGCGCCCGTGAATGTGGCGCCCAAGGCGACCCAGCAGAAGCCGGCGCCCAAGGCGGCGGCGAAGCCGGCTGCAGCCGCTTCGTCAACCAAGTAAGGTGCGCGTGACGAACGCCGTGGCGCTCGTCACCGGCGCGGGGTCCGGCATCGGCCGTGCCGTCGCGCGGGCCCTGGCCCGCGAGGGCTGGACGCTCGCGCTGATGGGCCGCCGCGAGGCGGCGCTGCGCGAGACGCTGCAGGATCTGCAACCGCAGGCGTTGATCCTGCCAGCCGATGTGGCCGACGAGGCTCAGGTGGACGCCGCCTTTGCGCGGCTGCGCGAGCGTTTCGGCCGGCTGGACCTGCTCTTCAACAACGCAGGCATCGGCGCGCCGCCGGTGCCCATCGACGAGTTGACGGTGGGCCAGTGGCGCGCCGTCGTCGACACCAACCTGACCGGCAGCTTCCTGTGCGCCCGCGCGGCCTTCGCGTTGATGAAGGTGCAGCAGCCCCGCGGTGGTCGCATCATCAACAACGGCTCCATCTCGGCCCATGCACCGCGGCCTTTCTCGGCGCCCTACACGTCGACCAAGCATGCCGTCACGGGCCTGACCAAGGCGCTGAGCCTGGACGGCCGGGCCTTCGACATCGCCTGCGGCCAGATCGACATCGGCAACGCCGCGACCGACATGACCGAAAAGATGACGCGCGGCGTGCCCCAGGCCAACGGCCAGACGATGGTGGAGCCGCGCATGGACGTCGAGGACGTGGCCCGCGCGGTCGTCTACATGGCTGGCCTGCCGCTGTCGGCCAACGTGCAGACCATGACGGTCATGGCGACGTCCATGCCCTTCGTCGGGCGAGGTTGATCGATTGCGACTCGGTGTGGGCCGGCCTATGCTCGGACGGCCACTCCAGGAGTGCAGCATGCACGCTCAGAGGTTGTCCAGGTCGATCCGGAGCTTGATCGCCGTGCTGGCCGTCTCCGGGGCTGCGCTCGCTCAGGCCAGCCCCTTCAGGCTGGTGCTCGCCACCGAGGAATACCCGCCGTACAACATGAGCGGCCTGAATGGCGCGGTGACGGGCATCTCGACGGACATCGTGCGTGCCGTGCTCGACGCGGCGGGCTACGAGTACGAGATCGCCGTATACCCCTGGGCACGCGCCATCGCGCTGGCCCGCACGCAGGTCAACACCTGCGTCTACTCGATGTCGCGCACGCCCGAGCGCGAGGCCTTGTACAAGTGGATAGGCCCTTTGGTCGCCAACGACTGGACGCTGTTCGGGCGCAGCGGCGCGAGCCGGCCGCAGACGCTGGATGAGGCCATGCTGATGCGCATCGGCAGCTACCAGGGCGACGCCATCGTGGCCTACCTGCAGACGCGGGGCCACCAGGTGGATGTGGCGCCCAGCGACGATGTGAACCCCAAGAAGCTGCTGGCCGGTCGCATCGATTTCTGGGCCACGGGCAAGCTGATCGGCCAGTACCGGCTCAGGCAGCAGGGCGTCGAAGGCGTCGAGCCGGTGCTGACCTTCAACCACACCGAGATGTACCTGGCCTGCCAGGTCCAGCTGCCCGATGCCCAAGTGACCAAGCTCACGCAGACCTTGCATGCGCTGGAGAAGTCCGGCGCGATCAAGAAGATCTACGCCAGCTATGGCTACACGCCCTGAGCTGGCCCGTTCATCGCGCGCCGGCCTCAAAATGAGGGCATGCGTTCCCTGTTCTCCCTGCTGATTCGGCTGCTGATCCTCGTCGTCGGTGCCGTCATCGGCCTTGGCTTGTTCCTCTTTGCCGTCGTCGCCTTCGCCGTCATCGTGCTGGGCAGCCTGTTGACTGGCCGCAAACCCAACGTGCAGTTCCGCGTGAACAAGAACCCCTGGGCGCGCCGCCGCCCGCCGGCCCCGGCGGCAGACGATGTCGTGGACATCGAAGCGCGCGAGGTGAAGGACCCGCCGCCGCTGCCGTTGCAGCCGCCCAAAGGCTGAGGCCTATTTCAACTCGACTGGGCCGTACCAGGTGTGGGCCGAAGCACGGCTGTTGTCGCTGTCGGTCATGACGGCCATCGACATCAGCGGGCCCGGCTCCTCGCCGAAGGCCAGGCGGAAGTCGGCGGCCAGATCGCGGCGGTGGTCGCGCCAGTGGCGCAGCTCGGCCGGGCCGGAGTCGACGACGATCTTGCGGATGCGGTCGCTGCGCGGGTTGATGACGACGGTACCCACCGGCAGCTTGCCGTCCCAGACGTACATCAGCGTCGCGTAGGGCGGCGCTTCGCCGGTCAGGGCCTGGGCGAGCTCGAACTTCATGCGCGTGCGCAGCGGCAGTTTGTCGACGTCGCCCCCGAAGCCGAAGATGACGCGGGCCACCGCGTCCTCGCGGTCGATGTCTGCGACGCTGGCATTGGGAATCAGACCCTGGACCCACCAGGAGAAGCTGACCTCGCCGACCTTGTCCGGTGGCGGCACTATGCGCTTGCGCCAGATGCTGGCGGAACGCTCGGACGACGCCTCCAGCGCCGCCCGGCCGTCCTTCTCTGTCCAGTGGTACAGCGTCAGCTTCTTGCCCGGCAACGCCAGCGGCTGCCAGCCTTCAGCGGAGGGTGGGGGCGGCGCGGTCGTGGGGGTGGCACAGGCCGCGAGCAGGGCGGCGGCGAGGGCGGCGGTGAAACGGGTCAGGCAGGCGGTCTTCACCAGGTCTTGCGTTGGAGTTCTTCGAGGATCTCGCCGTAGATGCGGTAGCGACCGGCACTGATCAAGCCCGCTTCGACCGCTTTGCGCACGCCGCAGTCGGGTTCGTGAATATGTGAACAGTTATGGAAGCGGCAATGGGCGTGCTCGCGCAGGTCGGGCATCCAGCGCCACAGTTCGGCGGCGTCGATCTGGCGCAGGCCGAACTCCTGGAAGCCGGGCGAGTCGATCAGCGCCGTCGTGCGCGTCTCGTCGGTCCAGTACCACTGCGTGGTGGTAGTCGTGTGGCGACCGGAGTTCAAGGCCTGCGAGATCTCGCCGACCTGGGCCTGCGCGTCCTTCACCAACAGGTTGATCAGCGTGCTCTTGCCCGTGCCGCTGGGGCCCAGCACGAAGGTGCGCTTAGCCGCAAGCCAAGGGCCCAGCGTTGCGCGTGATCCTTCCCGGTCGGCCTTCAAGGCGACCTCGAACATCGTCAGCCCCATCGCCCGGTAGGGCGCCAAGCGCTCGCGTGCGGCATCGGTGCCGGGCAGGTCGGTCTTGTTCAGCGCGATGGCCATGCGGATGCCGGCCGACTCGGCCGCGATCAGCGAGCGCGTGAGTTGCGATTCGCTGAACACCGGCTCCACGGCGACGAGCACCAGCAACTGGTCCAGGTTGGCCGCAAAGCTCTTGGTCTTCCACTCGTCCTGGCGGAACAGCAGGTTGCGCCGCGGCTCCACCGCCTCGATGACGCCTTCGTCGCCAGAGTCCGCGAAGCGCACCTGGTCGCCGACGACCGCTTCGCTCTTCTTGCCCCGCGGGTGGCAGACAAAGCGCTTGCCCTCTGCGTCCTCCACGATGTAGTGCCGGCCATGGCCGCGCACGACAAGTCCCAGGTCCAGCGCCTGGAATTTGCTCATGCAGAGGTCGCTTCGGGCAAGGCGCTCACCTGAGCCGCACAGATCGCGTCGTTCAACGTCAGCCCGCCGCGCGAGTGGGTCGTCCAGCTGACCGTGCAGGCGTCGTAGCTGACGAGCATTTCGGGGTGATGGTCTTGCGCGTGCGCGATCTCGGCGACCGCATCCACGAAGGCCATGACCTGGTAGAAATTGGCGAAGCCGAAGCGCCGGCCGATCAGCTTGGCCTCGGGGTCTGGCAGCCAGCCGGGCAGGGCGGCGAGCACGCGGGTGCGCGTGTCGGCGTCCATCAAGGGCGCCTTGGGGTCACATCGGGAAAGCAGCAGGTCGTTCATGTCGCGAGCGCTGCGAGGCGTTCGGCCGCAGGCGGGTGAGAGTAGTAGAAGCGTGCGTACACCGGGTCGGGCGTCAGCGTGCCGGCATTGTCCTCGTGCAGCTTCAGCAGCGCCGACGACAGGTCGGCGCCACTGGCCTGCGCCCGGGCATAGGCGTCGGCCTGGAACTCGTCACGGCGCGAGAAGTGGCTGGCCAGCGGCGTCACGAAGAAGCCGAACACCGGGCCGACCAGCATGAAGAGCAGCAGGGCCAGCGCATCGTTGGGTGCGCCCAGCGAGGGCTGGACGCCCAGGCCCAGGTAGAACGCCGGCATTGCGGCGAGCCAGCCCAGCAGCGCGAAGCCGGCTAGGCTCATCGCGAAGGACAGCGCGATGCGTTTGGTGATGTGCCTGTGCTTGAAGTGACCCAGCTCGTGCGCCAGCACGGCCTCCACCTCGCCGGCGTTGAGCTTGGCGAGCAATGTGTCGAAGAAGACCACGCGCTTGGAGGGGCCGAAGCCGCTGAACTGCGCATTGCCATGCGCCGATCGCAGGCTGCCATCCATGACGAACAGTCCCTTGGAGGAGAAGCCGCAGCGCGCCATCAGCTGCTCGACGCGCCCCTTCAGTTCCGTGTCGGCCAGCGGTTCGAACTTGTTGAACAGCGGCGCGATGACGTGGGGGTAGATGACCATGACGAACAGCTGGTAGGCCATCAGGGCGCCCCAGGCCCACAGCCACCAGAGCGGCCCCATGGCGCCCATCAGCCAGATGATCAGCCCGATGATGGGCAGGCCCAGGACAACGGCCAAGGCCAGGCCCTTGAGCATGTCGGTGACATACAAGCGCAGCGTCATCCGGTTGAAGCCGAAGGCCTCCTCGATCCTGAACGTGGACCAGAGCTCCCAGGGCAAGTCCAGCAGCGTACCGATCAGCGCGAACGCGGTGACCAGGCCCAGCTGGTAGCCCATGGCTTGCCAGCTGCCAGGCAGCGACTGGCTGGCCGCCAGCACCCAGCCGTTCAGCGCGTTCAGGCCGCCCAGCAGCGTCCAGCCCAGCAGCACAGCGGCGTTGAAGGCCAGCGCCAGCAGTCCGAAGCGGCCGCGGGCCATGGTGTAGTCGGCGGCCTTCTGGTGAGCGGCCAGCGTGACGCTGCCCGCAAAGGCCGCCGGCACCTGGCCGCGATGGGCGGCGACATGGCGGATCTGGCGCGTGGAAAGCCAGAATTTGACGAGCACCGAGGCGGCGAGCGCCAGCGCAAAAGCAAGAGACAACATCACGGGAGACATGGGCGAAGTTTAGGCTGCGAGAATTCCGCGCCTTTGCCCATAGAACTGAAAGCCCCGCCATGGCCGACACCCTTGCGCTCCACGAGAGCAACCTGATCTGGATCGACCTCGAGATGACCGGCCTGTATCCGGACACCGACCGCATCATCGAGATCGCCGTCGTCGTGACCGACGCCCAGCTGAGCGTGCGCGTCGAAGGCCCGGTCTTCGCCGTGCACCAGAGCGACGAGACGCTGGACAAAATGGACGCCTGGAACAAAGGCACCCATGGCCGCAGCGGCCTGATTGACCGCGTCAAGGCCTCCACCATCGACGAGGCCGAGGCCGTCGCCCAGACCATCACCTTTCTTAAGCAGTACGTGCCCAAGGGCAAGAGCCCCATGGCTGGCAACAGCATCTGCCAGGACCGCCGCTTTCTGGCCAACTACATGCCCGAGCTGGAAAGCTTCTTCCACTACCGCAACCTGGACGTGTCCACGTTGAAGGAACTGGCCAAGCGCTGGAAGCCGTCCGCCCTGGAGGGCTTCAAGAAGGCCCAGGCGCACACCGCGCTGGCCGACATCCACGAGTCCATCGACGAGCTCATTCACTATCGGACGAACTTCCTGAACCTGGCCTGACGAGTCATACGCGCGCTTGTTGCACGCCGCTTTCGACTTCCCCCGCCACCCGCTGTCCCGCGAGGACGGCGAGCGGCTGCGCGGTTGCTGGATGGAGCCGCCGTCACGGTGGCTGAGGGCGACGCGGCCGGACGAGGTCCGCGCCGCCATCGCCGCCGCCGAGGCCGCCGCGCGCGCGGGCGCCTGGGTGCTGGGCGGCCTGCGCTATGAGGCCGCCGCGGCTTTCGACGCCGCTTTGTCGACGCATGCCACGGCCGCGCCACTGGCCGAGTTCGCGGTCTATGACAGCGCGCCGCAGCCCTGGCCGAACGGCGCCGCCGGCCACACGGGCCACCTGGGCTGGCGAGACGCCGAGGCCGACGCGACGACCGCCATCGAGCGCATCCGCGACTACATCCGCGATGGCGATTGCTACCAGGTCAACCTGACCACGCGGCTGCGTGCCGTGGCGGGACCGCTGGACGCCCAACAGCTCTTTCTCGCGCTGCACGCCAGCCAGCCCGGCGGCTTCAGCCTGTTCCTGCGCGAGGCGGGCGCCGCCAGCGTGTCGCCCGAGCTGTTCTTCGACTGGCGCCCCGTGCCAGGCGCCAAGGCCAGCTGGTTGCTGGCCGCCCAGCCGATGAAGGGCACGGCGCCGCGCGGCCGCGACCGCGTCGACGACGAGGCCGCGCAACAGCACCTGCGCACCAGCGAAAAGGAGCGTGCCGAGAACCTGATGATCGTGGACCTCTTGCGCAACGACCTCAGCCGCGTTGCGCAGCTGGGCACGGTGCGCGTGCCGCGCCTGTTCGAGCTGCATGCGCTGCCCACCGTCTGGCAGATGACGTCCACTGTCACGGCCGTCAGCCGCGGCGGGATGACGCTGGCCGACGCCTTCGCGGCGCTGTTCCCCTGCGGCTCGGTGACCGGCGCGCCCAAGGTCCGGGCGATGCAGGTCATCCGTGAGCTGGAGGCGTCCCCGCGGGGTTGGTATTGCGGCGCGCTGGGGCTGATCCAGCCCGGTGGCGTGGCGACCTTCAACGTGCCCATCCGCACCGTCGAGTTCGCGCAGGGGCAACTGACCTGCGGTGTCGGCAGCGCCATCACGCTGGACAGCGAGCCTGCGGCCGAGATCGCCGAGTGGCAGGCCAAGTCGCGCTTTCTCGCGCGCGCAGAGGCGCCCGTGGAGGCGCTGGAGACGCTGCGCCTGGAGAACGGGGTGGCCGCCCGCAGCGAGGCGCATTTGGCCCGCATGCAGCGCACAGCGCGCCATTTTGGCTTGCGCTTTTCGATGGCCGAGGCGCGTGCTCATCTGAAGGTCGTCGAAGCAGAACATCCGGAAGGCAGCTGGCGGCTGCGCCTGACCTGTGATGCCGAAGGCCGCCTGGCGCACACGCTGACAGCCTTCACGCCAACCGCTGAGCCGGTCCGTCTTGCACTGGCCGGCCATGCGATGCCTACGCTGGGTCCGCGTGCCGAATACCTGGCTCACAAGACGACGCGCCGTGAGCTCTATGCCCTCGATAAACCCGCCGAAGCCTTCGACCTCATCCTCTGGAACGAGGCCGGGGAGCTGACCGAATGCAGCTTCGGCAACCTTGCCCTGCAGATCGACGGCCAATGGCTGACGCCGCGGCTTGCCGCCGGGTTGCTGCCTGGCGTGTTACGCGCCGAGTTGCTGGCGCAGGGACGCATCGGCGAGGCGCGGCTGATGCGTGAAGACCTGGCCCGTGCTTCGGGCATGGCCTTTTTCAACAGCCTGCGCGGCTGGCTGACAGCTCAGTTGCTGAAGTAGGCCGGTTCGTCCACATCGGCCAGCAGGCCGGTGTGTCGCGGCTTCCAGCCCAGCTCGCGCTGTGTCCACTCGCTGCTGGTGGGGTTGTCCATGCCAGCGAAGTGATGGAACCAGCCGAAGTGGGCCGCGGCTGCGTCGCTTGTCAGCCCTTGGACCGGCAGGCCCAGGCGCCGGCCAATGACGGCAGCGATATCGGCAAAGGCCACGCCGATCTCTGCGGCCCCGTGATAGCTGGCACCGGTGCGGCCTTGCTCGGCGACGCGGCGGAACAGCTCGGCGGCGTCCAGCCTGTGAACAGCCGGCCAGCGATTGCGGCCTTCGCCGATGAAGGCGGCGATACCTTTTTGCCGCGCGAGGTTGATCAGCAGCGGCATGAAGCCATGATCGCCCACGCCATGGACGGAAGGCGGCAGGCGCACGACGCTGACATTCACGCCACGCTCAACCAGCGCCGCGGCAGCCTGCTCGGAGGCGACGCGAGGGTGGTGAGAAGAGGGCGCATCGACCTCCGTCGCGATGGGCTGCTTGGCCACCAGGGCCGTGCCCGAGGTGACCACGAGGCGCCGATCGCTGCCGGCCAGTGCTTCGCCAAGGGCCGTGACGATGTGGCGGTCGTCCTCGCAACTGGCAGCGAAGCGGGAGAAGTCGTGGTTGAAGGCCGTGTGGATGACGGCGTCGGCTGCAGCCGCGCCGCGACGCAGGCTGTCCAGGTCAGTCAGATCGCCGGGATGCGCTTGGGCACCTGCAGCGTTCAGCACCTTGGTGGCCGCCTCGGAGCGTGCCAAGCCGGTCACGCGGTGACCGTAGGAAAGCAGTTCTTGCACAATGGCCGCGCCGATGAAACCGGTCGCGCCTGTCACGAACACATGCATGGGAAAGGTCCTTGCATAACAGTGGAAGTGGCGCCACTGTCGCGATGCCGTCCTCAGGTGTGAAGCCGTGAGCGCATACCGGTATTGCCACTAACAGGATCACCATGTCTGTTGTTGAAGACAACCCGCTGGGCCGCTACCTGAAGGAGCGCCGCGCGCGCCTTGATCCAGCCACCCTGGGCCTGCCGCTGGCACGCAGGCGCACACCAGGCCTGCGCCGCGAGGAGGTGGCGCAGCGCGCCCATGTCAGCCCCACCTGGTACACGTGGCTGGAGCAGGGGCGGGGCGGTGCGCCCTCCACCGAGGTGCTCGAGCGCCTGGCCGGCGCATTGCAGCTGAGTGACGTCGAGCGTGAGCACCTATTCCTGCTCGCCCAGAACCGTCCGCCCGAAGTCCGTTACCAGCCTGCCGTTGATGCGCCGCCGCGGCTGCAGCGCGTTCTGGACGCGCTGGAGTACTGCCCGGCGATGTTGCGCACGCAGACCTGGGACGTCGTCGCGTGGAACCGCGCCTGCGCTGCCGTGCTGAACGACTACTCAGCCATGCCGCCCGACCGTCGCAACATCCTGCGCCACATCTTTGGCAACCCGGCCGCGCGCCGGCGCATCCCGAACTGGGACCAGGACGCACGCTTTGTCGTGGCGGCCTTCAGGGCCGACGTGGCGCGAGCAGGTGCCACCGATGCCGTGCAGGCCATGGTGGAAGAGCTGTGCGCAGCGAACGCTGAATTCGCGGAGATGTGGAGCGAACTGGAAGTGCGTGAGGGCTATGGCGAGGTGGCCAAGCTGATCAACCACCCTGTGGCCGGACCGATCTCGCTGGAGTACAACGGCCTGGCTGTGGAAGGCCGGCCTGACCTGACGATGATCATTTACCACCCAGCCACACCGGCCGACGAGGCGCTTGTGCGCCAACTGCTGGGATCAGTGCGAAAACTGCCTTAGGGCGCGCATCAGCGCCATCGCATCCTCGCCCGGCCGCGCCGGCAGCTTTGTGTAGACCGAGCTGTCCGCCGTGCGGGCCATCAGCTTCTGCGAGACGAGGTCGCGGCGCAGCGTGCAGTAGTCGCCGAAGCCGTGCCAGGCAGTCAGGATCTGGTTGACCTCACGTTCGCGGTAAGGCCGCTTGGCGTCGAAGCGCATCCACAGGCCCCACAGCGCCATCAATTGCAGCGAGCGCTTGACGGGCAGGCGCGTCAGCCGGCCCTGGTCGTCGAAGAGGCGCAGCGTGCGGCGCACGATGTCACTCGGCTCGGCAGCAGGCGAGGCCGGCTTGGGCAGAGGCGCTGGTGGCTGCGCCTTCAGCGCCTTTAGCACCTGCAGATTGCGATGCCCGGCTGCGCGGGCCAGCATGTTCAACAGGGTTTGGTGGCCGGGCGGCTGTGGCGGCTCGTGCTGGAGTAACTGGGCGCGCAAAGCCTTGGCGAAGGTGGACAGGTCGTCCACGACGAGGGGCAGAGATTCACGGGGCACGGGGCACTCCATGCGCACGCCAACGATGAAAAGGGCTGGGCTTGCCGGCTTGCAGCCAGGGCGCACGCGAGAGATGCACGTGAACGAGGGCGATTGCTTGGCAGGTTCAGCTCACGGCTCGCGCCGTGCGGCAAGGCCTGGGTGTTCTGCCGACCCGGGACAGGTCAGTGTGCCAGACCGTGAAGGCGTTCTCACCGAGATTTGGTGAAAACCCTGATCCGTGCTACAGTCATGGCTTCGCTCGGTTCATACCGAGCTTCGTACGTCTCCTCTGACCTCGTTCGGCCCGTAGTTCTTACGGCTTCTCGAACACCCCTCGTGGATCGGTCGGCGGCGATGAAGCCGTCGCTTTGACTGTTCCCCCGTGCCGCACCCGACTGCGATCTGCAGCCCGAGCCGCCCGACACGAGCTTTCTCCCAGCGACTTTGACTGCTGAACGGCATGAACTGTTCAGCGCCCGCGTGTCCGCCCTCATTGAATTCCGGGCGGCATGGACGGGCTTTGACTGAAAGAACGACATGAGTTTCGATACCCTGGGCCTGAGCGAAGTTGTGCTGAAGGCCGTGAAAGATTCCGGCTACGAGAACGCCACCGACGTGCAAGGCCTGGCCATCCCGGCCGCCATCGCCAACAAGGACCTGATGGTCTCGGCGCGCACCGGCTCCGGCAAAACCGCCGCCTTCATCCTGCCTGCGCTGGAGAAGATCCTGGCCGCCCGCGGCGCGGACAACACCCGCCGCGAAAAGGGCAAGATCTACGGCCCCAAGATCCTGGTGCTGGCCCCCACCCGTGAGCTCGCCATGCAGGTCGCCAAGGCCGCGCAGACCTACGGCCGCTTCATCCCCGGCCTGAAGGTCGCGACGGTGCTGGGCGGCATGCCCTACCCGCTGCAGATCCGCCAGCTGACCGGCCCGTTGGACATCCTGATTGCGACCCCCGGCCGTCTGATCGACCACATCCAGTCCGGCAAGTGCGTGCTGTCCAATGTCGAGATGCTGGTGTTGGACGAAGCCGACCGTATGCTGGACATGGGCTTCATCGACGACATCACGATGATCGCCAGCCACACCCCGGCCGAGCGCCAGACGGTGATGTTCAGCGCCACGTTCGCCGGCCACGTTGGCCGCCTGGCGCAGAACCTGCTCAAGGACCCGCAGCGCATCGAGGTCGCGTCGCACACCGACACGCACGAGAACATCGAGCAGCGCCTGCACTGGGCTGAAAACCCCCACCACAAGGACCAGTTGCTGGAAGCCATCTTGGCCCAGCCGGAGCTGGACCAGGCCGTTGTCTTCACCAGCACGCAGCGCGACGCCGACTGGCTTGCCGAGCGCCTGGCCGAGATCGGCCACGCCGTGGCCCCGCTGCACGGTGCCATGCCCCAGGGCAAGCGCAACCGCGTGCTGATGGGCCTGCGCCGCGGTGACCTGAAGGTGCTGGTCGCCACCGACGTCGCCGCCCGCGGCATCGACGTGCCCACCATCAGCCACGTCATCAACTACGGCCTGCCGATGAAGGCTGAGGACTATGTCCACCGCATCGGCCGCACCGGCCGTGCCGGTCGCCAGGGCCTGGCGATCACGCTAGGCCTGCGTGAGGACGTGTCCATGATCCGCCGTATCCAGCAGTTCACGACGCAGACCATCCCCGTGCAGCAGATCGCCGGCCTCGAACCCAAGACGCAAGAGCCGCGCATCTTCCCGCCGCGCCCGGCTGGTTCCTTCGACGACCGCGGCCCGCGTGGCAACTTCGGCGGCCGCCCCGGTTTCGGCAACAAGCCCTTCCGCCGTGACGACCGCCCCCAGCACGGCGGCGGCAAGCCCTTCGGTCAGCAAGACCGTGGTTTCGCGCCGCGTGGCGATGATTCGCGTGGCTTCGCGCCGCGTGGCGATGATTCGCGTGGCTTCGCACCGCGTGGTGATGATTCGCGTGGCTTCGCACCGCGTGAGGACCGTGGCTTCGCACCGCGTCCGGAAGGCTTCCAGCCCCGCGACGACCGTGGCTTCGCGCCGCGCCCCGACCGTGGCTTCCAGCCGCGCGACGAGCGCAGCTTTGCCCCGCGTGAAGACCGTGGCTTCGCGCCGCGTGGCGATCGCCCGTTCAACGCCGGTGGCAAGCCGGCCTTCGGTGCCAAGCCCAGCTTCGGCGGTGACCGCCCCGCTTTCGGTGGCGACCGCCGCGGCCCGGCGGGCCCGCGCAAGGGTGGCTTCGGCCGCTGATCGCGTCAGCGACTGAAACAAAAAGCGGGCTTCGGCCCGCTTTTTTATTCCAGGAACGGTTTCAGCCAGCGCATCTGCGGCTTGTCGCGGCCGTCGGCGCCAGGTTCCAGCGACAGGAAGTAGTCGCCCCAGTTCGGCCCGCCCGCCCACCACAGCCAGCCGGCCCAGACATCGGCGTTGGCCTGCAGGTGCTGCAACGCACCGCGCACGGCCTGCTCGCAGACCGCATTGGCGCCGCCGCCCAGCTCGCCCAGGATCGCGCGCCGCTTGTTCTGGCGCAGCCAGGTGGTGAAGCGTTGCAGCCGCTCCGCGCCGACCTCGGGGCTGACACATTCGGGGCTGGTACCGGATCCGTCCTTGTCGAAGTACTGGTGCACCTCGAACAGCATGCGGTCGGCCGGGTCGCGCACGCGGCCCATGACTTCGGCATTGGCCGTGCCGTACCACCGGGATTCAAACCAGCTCCAGGCGCCCGTGTAGCCGTTGCCGGGCACGGTGACGAGGTTGGTGGCGCCGGCCGCGCGGATGGCGTCGACCGCGGCCTGGGCGGCCTGGCCCCAGGTTTCGGTGGGCATGTTGCGCGGCTCGTTGACGAGACCGAACTGGACCTTGGGGTTGTTCTTGAACTGCAGCGCCAGGCGGCGCCAGAAGTCGGCGAAGGCCGCGATGGGCACCTCGGGCCTGCCGACATGCACCTCCTTGTAGGCGGCGTAGTTGTGCGGGTCCAGCAGCACCTGAAGGCCACGCGCGGTCGTGCCATCAACGAACTCGCGCAGGCGGGCCAGCTCGGCCGCGTCGAACTCACCGTTCAGTGTGGGCTGCAGGCGTTCCCAGCGGAAGGCGATGCGCATCAGGTTCATGCCCTGGGCCTGGTAGTAGGCCGTGCTGGCGACGGTCGGGTAGACGAAGTCCTTGCCGTAGACGCCGGGGAAGGGCAGCTTCTCGCCCCATTCGGCGCTGGACAGGCTGATGCCTCTCCATTCGAGCGGGGCAGCGTGGGCGGCGGTGGTCAGCAACGCCGCGCAAAGCAGGAGGCTCTTCTTCATGAGTTGTCCTTGGCGGGCGGCTGCACGCCGAGCGCGACGAGCACGTCCTGGCAGGCGCCCATGGTGTGGTAGTCGGTCTTGCCAGCGGGGCTCTTCTCGTCGGTGAGCTTTTCGTTGTTCGGGCCCAGGATGCGGTACCAGGCGCCGTACTCGTGGTCGACGAAGTGCTGCCAGGCGTAGGCCCAGATCCGGTCGTACCACTGCCAGCAGGTGTCGTCCCCCGAACGCACGGCCAGCCAGGCGGCGGCGGCGAGGCTCTCGGCCTGGACCCAAAAATACTTGTCGGCGTCGCAGACCTCGCCGCCCGGGGCGAAGCCGTAGACCAGGCCGCCGTGGAGGTCGTCCCAGCCGTGGCGCATGGCGGTGTCAAAGAAGTGGCGAGCGGTGGGATAGAGCCAATCGGGCGCGGCATCACCCAGTCGGCGCTCCAGCATCAGGAGGAGCTTGGCCCACTCGGTCAGGTGGCCGGTCTGAAAACCCCAGGGCCGGAAGATGTTGGTCTTGTCGTCGCGGTTGTAGTCCCAGTCGGGCGTCCAGTCGGTCTTGTAGTGCTCCCAGACGAGGCCGCCGGCCAGCGCGGCCTGGCGCTGTGTGATGGCGCTTGCCAGCGTCAGCGCGCGGTCCAGGTAGCGGGCCTCGCCGGTAGCGGCGTGCGCGGCGAGCATGGCCTCGCAGGCGTGCATGTTGGCGTTCTGGCCCCGGTAGGGGCCAAGCCTCCACTCCGGCGTCGCATCGTCGGCGTACAGGCCGTGGGCCGGCTCCCAGAAGCGCTGCTCCATCAGCTCGAAAGTCGATGCGATACCCTCCCGCGCACCGACCACGCCGGCCTCCGCCGCGTGGGCGTGGGCCAGCAGCACGAAGGCCAGGCCGTAGCAGTGGTGGGTGCCGTCCAGCACGGCGGCGTGGCCGTCGTGCCAGTCCAGCAGCCAGGCGTAGCCGCCCTGGGGCTGTGCGTGGGCCTGGTTCACGAATGCGAGCGCATGTGTCACGTCAGTCATTGGTGCGCCGAACCAGCGCCAGGCCAGCGCATGGTTGAAGACGAAGCGCGTGCTGCTGACGAGGTGGCGGGTGCGGCGGTCGTAGACCGTGCCGTCGTCCTTGAAGAACTGGAAGCAGCCGCCGGTCGGATCCTTGACGTGCGGCGCGTAGAACGCCAGTGTGTGGCGCATGTGGGCCCACAGTGCGTCGGGGCGGCGCATGTCGGGAAGCGGCTTCATTTCAATACCTCGTCGGTCAGGAAGCGGGTCAGCTCGTCGGCCATCTGGGCGTGGACGTCGATGCGCGGATGGGCGTAGGCGAACGCCTGGAAGGTGGTGGTCCAGACCTTGGCGTCGCCCTCGGCTCGCAGCGTGGCAACGGCCTGGTCCAGCGCGCGCGGGATGGCGGGCTGCTCCTTCCACGCGGTCATGCCGCCGGCCAGCAGCACGAGCCTGGCCTGGGGGTAGCGTGCGCGCAGTTCGCGCACGAAGGCGAGGTAGCGCGCGCCGAAGTCGGGTGCGATGCGCTGCCCCTTGGATGCCGGGAAGCCGTGGTCGTTCTGGCCCAGGTTGACGAGCACCACATCGGGCGCACGCGCATCGGGCGGCGCGACCGCTGCGTCCAGGCGCGGCGCGTAGCGGTTCCAGACCTGCGGCATCAGCAGTTGGTCCCAGGTTGCCGTGATGCCGATGCCGCTGACGGCGATGCCAACGTAGTCCGCGCCCAGGCGCTCGGCCGTCACCGCGCCATAGGCCCGCGTGCCGTCGTGCGTGGACAGGTCGGCGTACTGGTCTTCGCCCATGTCGCCGTTGCAGGCACCTGCGGTGATGGAGTCGCCGTAGAACTCCAGCTTTAGCAGGCGTGGTGGGGGTGGCGTCAGCAACTGGCCGCCTCGGGCCAGGCGCAGGCCCAGGAACAGGGCTTCGGCCTGCGAAGCTTCCGTGCGCTTCACGAGGCGCAGCTCGTGTTCACCCGGGGGCAGAGGCAGGCGCCAGTCGGCCGGGCCGTCGCCGCGCAGCGCCAGCGCGTGGCGGCGGCCGTCGACCTCGACGGTGAAGTGGTTGATGCCGCCGCGCGATGGCGCCAGGCGTAGCGCGAGCTGGTCGCCGGTGAATCGGGCCCGCAGCTCGCTGCCGCTCCAGGCCAGCAGCTTGGCCGCACCGGGCATGCTGGCGATGCGGCCGATCCAGCGCAGCCGGGCGTCGTCGGCGGCGATCGTCGGCCCTGTCGCGGCCTCGCGCACGAAGTCGCTGGAATGCAGTGCCGGCGGGAAGATGCCCGCCGACATGACCGCCAGCAGGCTGGCCGGGCGGCCGCTGCCGGCCCATTCGTCCCGCTTCACGCGCACATGCAAGAGGTGGGCGCCAGGCTCCAGCTCGCGGCCGACCACCGTGTAATGCCAGCCCAGGTAGCCGCGCCGCTCCGGCACCTGGCCGCGCAACGTGACGACGGGGCCGTCGTCCACCCAGGCTTCGAGGTTACGGTAATGCTCGCTCTCGGCATGGAAGACGGCGACCTCCCGGCCCCAGACGAGGAAGTGGGCCTCGGCGTCGTTGTCACGGCTCGTCCAGCCGGGCGCCTGACCGGCCCACTCGGGATGCGCCTCGCCACCGCGCGTGAAGCCGCTTTGCTGGTAGGGCTTGAGGGCGTCGCCCATCAGCAGGCGCGTGTACTCGTGGGCGCGGCCGTGCAGCGGTGCGGGCAGGGAAGCTGGCAGGAGAGCGGCCCGGCCCGGCGTGGCGGCGCGCAGCGTCTCGGCCAGGGCCTGGGCAATGCGCTGGTGGCCGATGGCGTTGGGGTGGACGGGCTCGTCGTACAGCGCCGCCCAGCGGTCGGTGCCGGCGTCCACGCGGGCCTGCATCCAGCGGCCGAAGTCGAGCGCCGTCAGGCCGTAGTGGGCAGCCAATTGCAGCTGCAGGTCGACCGCGTCGCGTGCCTGGTTGCCCTGCTGGGTCAGGCCCAGCACGGCGACGGCGGGTGGCTTCTTCGCGGTCAGTAGCCGGCGCAGGATGGCCTCATAGCTGCTGGCGCGCACGGCCGGGTCCAGCCATTGGTCGTTGACACCGAACTCGACGATGACGAGGTCGGGCGCCGCATCCAGCACATGTGCCTGCAGGCGCTGCACGCCGGCGGCGGAGTCGGTGCCGCTGACGCCGGCGTTGACCAGCTTCACGCGCGGGCCCAGCGCCCGGGCCAGCAGCGCCGCCCAGCCCTTCTCGCGCGGCGGCTGGGCGGCGTAGCCGGTGGTGATGGAACCGCCGAGGGTGGCGAGGGTGATCGCCTCGCCGGCATCGACCCGTTGCATGACGGCTTGCAGCCGTGCATCCGCGTGTCCCGCAGCGGGCAGCATCAATGACAAAGCCAACGCCAATCCTTTCAACACGTTCATCCTCATCCCTTGGTTGCGCCCGCCTGCAGGCCAGCGACGAACTGCCGCTGGAAGACCAGGAACAGTACGATGGCCGGCAGCGACGCGAGCAGCGAGCCCGCCATCAGCACGGCAGCGGCCTGCGGGTTGAAGCTCAGGTCGCCCGCCATCTTGCCGAGCTGCAGCGGCAGGGTCAGCGTGGCGGCGTCGTTCACGACCAGCAGCGGCCACAGGAAGTTGTTCCACTCGCTCACCGCGACAGGGATGGCGATGGCCGCCAGCGCCGGCCGCAGCAGGGGCAGCACCACGCTCCACCAGATGCGCAGCGTGCCGGCACCGTCCAGCGTCGCGGCGCTGACCAGCTCGTCGGGCACCGCCTGCATGGCCTGGCGGAAGTAGAAGACGACGAAGGCCTTGGCCAGGCCTGGCACCATCAGCGCCGCGTAGGAGTTGATCCAGCCCAGCTGCGCCACGGTGACGAAGTTGGGCACGATGGTGACTTCCCACGGCAGCATCATGGACAGCAGCAGTGCACGGAACAGCCAGCGGCTGCCCGGGAAGGGGCGTTTGGTCAGCACGAAGGCGACCAGCGACGCGGCCAGCAGGCTGACGACCGTGACGACCACGGTGACAGCCAAGCTGTTGGCGTAAAAGCGCAGGAAGCCGTGGCCCTCGACCTGGATCTGCAGGATGCCGGCCAGCCGCTCCGGATCGGCCGTGGTGCCCGCCCAGTCGGGGTTGAAGAAGTTGCGCGTGGTGGGGGCCTGTGGCCACAGCGTGGGCGGCTGGCGCAGCAGCTCGGCCACGGTCTTGAACGCGCCGATGGCCATCCAGCCGTAGGGCAGGAGCATGGCCGGCACCAGCAGCCACAGTGGTGCGCGGGCCAGCCGCAGCCAGTTCATCGTGCGTTCTCCCGGCCGATGAGCTTGAGGTTCAGCCAGGTGAGGCTGAACAGCAGGGTCGTCAGCACCCAGGCCGCGGCCGAAGCCAGGCCCAGGTCCAGGTGGCGAAAGCCGCGGTCGAACAGGTAGGTGACCAGCATCAGCGCCGAGTCCAGCGGGCCGCCCAGCGTGTCGACCGCGCCGTAGAGCAGATAGGGCTCGTAGAAGACCTGGAAGCTGGCGATCATGCTGGTCACGCTGACGTAGACCAGCGTGGGCCGCAGGTGGGGCAGCGTGATGTGCAGCAGCTGCTGCCAGCGTGACGCGCCGTCGAGTTCGGCGGCCTGATAGAGGTTGTCGGGAATGGCGCGCAGGCCGGCCACGAAGATGACCATGTTGTAGCCCAGCACCGACCACACGCCCACCAGCACCAGCACCGGCATCGTCCACTGCGGGTCGCCCAGGAAGCGCGCGGGCGCCAGGCCGACGGCCGCACGCAGGCTGTTGAAGAGGCCGTAGGCCTCGGAGTTGACCAGCCACTTCCAGGCCGAGATAGCGCCGACGCCGCCCGCCACCGCCGGCAGGAAGAAGGCCACCCGCGCCCACCGGTGCAGCCGCGAGTCGCTGCCGAAGCTCAGGGCCAGCACCAGGCCCAGCACCACCGCGATGACGGACACCGAGGCCATGTAGGTGGCGGTGTTGGTCAGCGCCTGCCAGAAGCGCTCGTCGGCGAACAGCTCGGCGTAGTTGCGCATACCGACCCAGACCGGGTCCTCGGTGGCGTGGTAGTCGGTGAAGCTCAACCACGCCGAGCGCAGCACGGGCCAGACGCCGAACAGCGCGAAGAGGGCGAAGAAGGGCGCGACCAGGAGCCCGTCCTTCAGATGGCGGCCGTGGCGGCGCCAGCTCATCGCTGTACCTCCAGCGCTCGGTTCATGACGGCGGCCGCGCGGCTCAGTTCGGTTTGGGCGTCGCCGCTGGCCAGCACCGCGCGCTGCACGGCGCGGGTGACGAGGTAGTCCTGGCGAATCCAGGCAGGGCAGGGTGGCGGGCCTTCAGCATCGGCAAGCTGGTCGAGCAATGCCTGGCGGTGGGGCAGGTTCAGCGTTGCGATCTGGTCCTGTCGGCCCGAGGGCAACCACATGCCACCGTAGGCCAGCGCCGCCTCGGCCATGCGGCGCGTGGTGTCGGGCTGGTAGACGCCGCGCATGAAGTCCAGCGCCAGCGCGCGGTTGGGCGAGAAGCGCGTGATGGCCAGCACCGTGCCACCCAGGACGGCCGTGCGCCTGCCCGTCGGGCCCATGGGCAGCGGCGCGGCGGCCCATCGGCCGACCAGGCCCTTGTGCGTCATGTCCATGCGCGACAGCAACCAGGTGCCGGACTGCATCAGCGCGTAGGCACCGCTCTCCAGCCCGCCGTCGGCATCGGGCCAGCCGTCGGTGGGCGCCTTCAGCTCGCGGTAGAGCGAGGCGTAGTAGGCCAGCGCGCGCACGGCCGCGGGGCTGTCGACGACGGCCCGAGTGCAGCCCTCGTCGTAGACGGCGCCGCCGGCCTGGCGCAAATAGGGGTAGAAGCCCAGCCAGCTGGTGTTGCCCCACTGCTGCGCAAAGCCGTGGCCCTGGGCGAGCAAGGCACGGGCGGCGGCCAAGAAGCCGTCCCAGTCGGTGGGCGCTGCGCGCAACAGATCGCTGCGGTAGTACTGCAGCTGCACGTGCATGTCGAAGGGTGCACCGTGCAGCGTGCCGTCGGGCCGGCGGATGGCGCGCAGCGCGCCAGGGTTGGCATGCTGCTCCAGCTCGCGCACGAGGTCGGGCGCGGCCTGGTTCAGGTCGACCAGTGCCCCTTTGGCGCCCAGGGCGATGGCGTAGGACGTGCTGCCGGTGATCAGGTCCGGCCCGCGACGGCTGGCCAGCGCGGCGGAGTACTTGGTCATCGCGTCGGTCCAGGGCACGTCGCGCACCTCGATGTCGACGCCGGGATGGAGCGCGCGATAGGCCTGGACGGCCGGCTGCATGACACGCGGCGTCTTGTCGTCGCCCACCATCCAGATGACCAACTTGGCGGCCGCCGCCGGCACGCAGCCGGTGGCGAGGCAGAGCGTAAGAACGAGGTTGAAGGGTGTGCGGCTCACGGCGTCGGCTGGCGCGTCGATTGAACATTGTTTAGTAAACGAAATGATTATCCGCAGATCGTGTCGGACGCAATAGCGATATGCCGCCTGTTTTTATCGGTGCTATCCCTGATCGTCGGCTTTTGCTTGGAGAAACAGAATGCGCAACAAGTTAATGTTTAGCAGTTGCCGGGTGTGTGGCTGCAAGGACCCCAAACGCAGTGATCTCAGAACGCTTGATCGACCTTCATGAGGGCTGGCTGCTGGCCGAGGCGCCGCATGGCGCTGGCCCGGCCGCGCTGGCCGCCTTGCCGGCAGAGGCCTGGCTGCCTGCCGTAGTGCCGGGCTCGGCCCATGCTGCGCTGCTGGCTGCCGGGCGGGTGCCCGACCCCTTCTACGGCTGCAACGAGGCCCAGCTGCGCTGGGTCGGCGAGCGCAGCTGGGCCTGGCGGCTGGGCTTCGACGTCGATGGCGAACTGGCGCCGCGCGAAGACCTGATCTTCGAGGGCCTGGACACCTATTGCACCGTCTGGCTGAACGGCGTGCGGCTGTTCGATGCCGACAACATGTTCGTGCCGCGGCGGGTCAACGTGCGTGGGCAGCTGCGGCCCGGCCGCAACGAGCTGCTGCTGCGCTTTGACCCGCCGCTGGCGCGCGCCCGCGAGGCCGAGGCGGAGCACGGCAAACGCCAGTTGTGGAACGGCGACAGCGCGCGCCTGCATGCCCGCAAGGCGCAGTACCACTTCGGCTGGGATTGGGGCCCGGAGCTGCTCGTCAGCGGCCCGTGGCGGCCGGTGCGCCGGCACAGCTGGGTGGCGCGCATCGACGACCTGCAGGTGCGCAGCGACGTGGACCTGGCCACCCAGCGGGTGACGCTGCGGGTGGCGGCCCAGGTCGAAGGCGCCGCGGCCGGCCTGCACTGCGTCTTCGAGCTGCTGGACCCCGAGGGCCGCAGCGTGGCCCGGCGCACGGTGCCGGCGGCGTCCGCGCAGGCCACGCTCGACGTCGCGGAAGCCCGGCTCTGGTGGCCGCGTGGCCTGGGCGGGCAGCCGCTGTACACGCTGGTCGCCCGCGTGCTGGACGGTGAACGTGTGCTGGCCGAAGACCGCCGCCGCACGGGCCTGCGCACACTGCGCCTGGTGCAGGCCGCCGTGCAGGGCGAGGCGGGCAGCAGCTTCCATTTCGAGGTCAACGGCCAGGAGATGTTCGCCGGCGGCGCTAATTGGATTCCCGATGACAGCCTGCTGGAGCGCATCACGCCGGCGCGCTACCGCGAGCGCGTGGCCCAGGCGGCCGACGCGAACATGAACATGCTGCGCGTCTGGGGCGGCGGCATCTACGAGCACGAGGCCTTCTACGATGCCTGCGACGAGCTGGGGCTGCTGGTCTGGCAGGACTTCATGTTCGCCTGCGGTCTGTACCCGGCGCATGCCGAGTTCCTGGCCAGCGTGCGCGCCGAGGCCGAGGCCGCCGTGAAGCGGCTGCGCCACCACGCCTGCCTGGCGCTCTGGTGTGGCAACAACGAGGACTACATGCTGGCCGAGTCCGTGGGCCTGGCCGGCCCCGGCGTGCCGGCCGAGCGCTTCGAGGCGCGCGCTATCTACGAGGGCCTGCTGCCCGAGGTCTGTGCGGCGCTGGACCCGGGGCGTGTCTACTGGCCTGGCAGCCCCTTCACGCCGGGCAGTGACGCCAAGTCCTCCGATGCGACCGTCGGCGACCGCCACAGCTGGGAGGTCTGGCACCAGCAGATGCTGCCCTACCAGCGCTATGGCGAGGTGCAGGCGCGCTTCGTCAGCGAGTTTGGCATGCAGTCGCACCCCTCGCTGGCGCTGTTCGAGTCGGTGCTGCCCGAGGTCGAACGCTTCCCCGAGAGCCGCACGGTGCAATGGCACAACAAGGCCGGGTCAGCGAGCGGGCCCGACGGGCACCGGCGCTTGGCGGTATATCTGGCCGACAACCTGCGCGTGGGCCCGACGCTGGCCGAGCATGTCTACGCGACCCAGTTCGTGCAGGCCGAGGCCATGCGGGTGGCCTACCAGGACTTCCGCCGCCGCTGGCAGCAGCCGGGCGCGCGGGCCGTTGGCGGTGCGTTGGTGTGGCAGCTCAACGACTGCTGGCCGGTGACGAGCTGGGCGCTGATCGACTCGGCCGGCACCGTCAAGCCGGCCTGGCATGCGGTGCGCCGAGCCCTGGCGCCCCTGGCCGTGGCCGTGCGCTTGGAAGCCGGCCTTGCGCGCCTAGCCGTCATGAACGGCACGGCTGCTGCCTGTGCTGTCCAGCTGCATCTGCGGCTGTTCACGATGGACGGGCGCCTGCTGGGCGACGGCCGTGTCGACCGGCTCGCGCCAGCCTCCGCCAGCGTGGAGACGACGCTGCCGCTGCCGGCGACTGACGAGCCCGTCGTCGCCGAGCTATGCGCCCGCGACGCGGATGGCCGCGAGCTGGCGCGCGACTGCGCCTGGACCGAGCCCTTCAAGTTTCGTAGCCTGGCCGGCGCGCGCGTCGCCATCGAGGCGGACGGCCAGGCGCTGCGCCTGAGCTGCGACCGGCCGGTGAAAGGCCTGTGGCTGCAGCACGACGGTGTGGCGCTGGCGGACAACTTCGTGGACCTGATGCCGGGTGCCGCGTACTTCGTCGGCTCAAGGATAGCGCTACCAAAGACAATTTCTGCGGTCGCACTGGATCTGCCGGCGTGGCAGGTCACCCTGGTCGATAGGGGAGGTCGACACCAATAAAAATGCGTACATGCCCTATCCCTGATTGTCCCGATGCTGGGGCATCTGGATATTGTTAGCGTTACCAAATACCTGCGGCATTGAACCGGCCAGCAGGACCGACACCAGGCTCGCAAGGGCTGGATGTTTCCCACCAAAGAGGAGCAAAGAGGATGAGACATTTCAAGCAGACAACGCTGTCGCTCGCGGCCGTTCAGGCCCTGGTCTGGGCAGCCGCGCCGGCCATGGCGCAGACCCCACCGGCAACTGCTCCGGCGAGCACGCCGGCTGGGGACAAGGCCCCTCAGGCCCTGGAGACCGTCGTCGTTTCCGGGCGCCGCGCGGCGCTCGCGAATGCGCAGAAGCTCAAACAGGAGTCGGACGAGATCGTCGATTCGGTCGTCGCCGACGAGATCGGCAAGTTGCCCGACCGTTCGGTGTCCGAGGTGCTGCAGCGCATCGTCGGGGCGACGATGTCGCGCGTTTCGGCCTCCAACGATCCGGTGCACTTCTCGGTCGAAGGCTCGGGCGTCAACATCCGCGGCCTGACCTACGTCAGCTCGACGCTGAACGGCCGCGAGACCTTCAGCGCCAACCAGGGCCGCACGCTGGGCTTCGAGGACGTGCCGCCTGAACTGATGGCCGGCGTGGATGTATACAAGAACCCGTCCGCCGAGCAGATCGAGGGCGCCATCGGCGGCCTGGTGAACCTGCGCACGGCGCTGCCGTTCGACTTCCCCGGCTTCAAGGGCTCGCTCTCGGTCGACGTCTCGCGCAACAGCCTGGCCAAAAAGAACAAGCCCAGCATCTCCGGCCTGCTGTCCAACACCTGGAACACCGACCTGGGCAAGATCGGTGCGCTGATCGACGTGGCACATTCGCTGAGCTCCAACCGCACGGACGGCCTGGTGCTGGACCCCTTCTACAAGGCCACACCGACCGAGACGCACTGGTACTCGCGCGACATGTCGTGGAAGCAGCAGTTCTACGACCGCACGCGTGACGGCCTATACGGCGCGCTGCAGTGGAAGAAGAACGACATCGAATCCTCGCTGACCTTCTTCCGCTCCAAGTTCAAGTTCAACTGGAACGAGAACAACGTCAGCGCCCAGGTGGACCCCTACAACGTCGTCGTGCTGGACGGCGTCTATGACGCCAATGGCGTGATGACCAAGGGTGTACTGACCGGCAAGAAGGACGCCAACGGCAACTACACGGGCATCGAGGTCGAGAACCAGACGCGCTACTCCAAGCGCAACTCGCAGACCGACGAGCTGGCCTGGAAGATCGCCGGCAAGGTCAACGACCAGCTCACACTGACGTCCGACTTCCATTACATCCGCTCCAAGACCAACAACTTCGACTCGACCGTGGGCACGGCCGTGTCGCTGCCTAAGGAGACGGTGGACTACACCGGCTCCATGCCGCGCCTGGTGTTCGACACCAGCGACATGGCCATCCTGAACGACCCCAGCAAGTACTACTGGGCCATGATGATGGACCACCTGGACAAGGGCAAGGGCACGCAGAAGGCCTGGAAGGGTGATGCGCGCTGGGTCTTCCACGACAACAAGATCCTCAACGACCTGCGCTTCGGCGTGCGCATCGCCAAGCGCGATGCCGAGACTATCAACAGCAACCCGAGCTACAACTGGGCGACCATCACGCACGCCTGGCAGGTGGGCTGGAACATCGGCGACCTGGCCTACATCACCAAGGCCCCCGACATCCCCACCTACAAGAACACCTACGGCGACTTCATGGGCGGTGGCAAGGCCAACCTGCCGTCGCTGTACTTCCCGGCGGCGTCGGTGGCGTTCGACTGGCCCAACAGCTACAACAAGCTGCACCAGCTCTACCTGAACGAGTGCCAGGCCTTCAAGCCCGGCTGGGATGGCGCGGGCTGCCCGCAGCAAGCCAACAGCATCCAGGGCGGCGGGAAGTGGGCTCCGACCTCCTTCGGCACCGATCCGGCCGGTCGCAACACGCAGGCCGAGACCACGACGGCGGGCTACGCCCAGCTGCGTTTCTCGTTCGACGATGTCGGTGCGCCCATCGACGGCAACGTCGGCCTGCGCGTGGTCCACACCAAGAACGAGGCTGACGGTTACACCATCCTGACCACGCAGGCTGCCCCGGCCGGCGCGGTGGGCCTGGCCGTGCCGCAGCTGACGCCGTTCGCCAAGGAGCAGAACTTCAACCAGAGCTTCACGGACTGGCTGCCCACCCTGAACCTGCGCCTCAAGGCGACAGCGGACGGCTCCCTGCAGTTCCGCTTCGCAGCGTCCAAGGCCCTGGCCCGCCCGCAGTTCAGCCAGATGCAGGGCTTCCTGTCGATGTCGCAGACCATCGAGGTGGATGCGCAGAGCGTGCCGCCCAACGTCAAGAAGGTCAACCTGACCGGCACGGCCAGCGGCAACCCCGAGCTCAAGCCTATCCGCTCCGACCAGGAAGACGTGACCGCCGAGTGGTACTTCGCGAAGAACGGCTCGGTGACGATGGCCGTCTTCAACAAGAACCTCAAGGACATCATCGTCAACCAGGCCTTCAACCGCACGATCAACGACGCCAACGGCAAGCCGGTCAACTTCGTGCTGAACGGCCCCGTCAACGGTGCCAAGGGTTATGCGCGCGGGGTGGAGCTGGCCTACCAGCAGTACTTTGAGGGGCTGCCGTCGCTGCTGCAGGGCCTGGGTCTGCAGGCGAACTACACCTACGTGGACAGCAAGGTCAAGCGCTACAACGCGGTGTACACGGGCTATTGCTCGCCGGGTGCAGGCCAGGACAACCTGAACCTGTACATCAACGGGTGTGATACCGATGGCCGTTCCTTCGGCGACATGCCGCTGGACAACCTGTCGAAGAACACCTTCAACATCGCGCTGCTCTACGACCGTGGTCCCGTCTCTGCCCGCCTCGCCTACAACTGGCGCGGCAAATACCTCTACGGCGTGGCGCTGAACTCCGACAACACCGGTCCCAACCAGACCAACGCGCTGGACACCAACCCGGCGAGCGCCACCTACGGTCAGCACAACCTGCCCGTCGGCTTGCCGCTGTGGGCGGACAGCTATGGCCAGCTCGACGCGGGCCTGCACCTGAAGATCGGCAACGATCTGTCCCTGGGTCTGGACGCAACCAACCTGACGAACAAGACGTACAAGCAGATCATGCAGCAGCACATCGGCATGATCGGCCACAACTACTTCACGTCGGGCCGCGGCTACCGGGTCAGCGCGCAGTACAGCTTCTGAAGCCTGGCGGCCGGGGTGACCCGGTTCGCCATGCAGAAAGGGCACCGCGGTGCCCTTTTTTGCCACTATGCGCTGGGCGACTGCTGACTTCGCCGGAGATGGACAGCGACGATGGTTGGCGATGCGCGGATACTTTCCTGATGCTCCTCAAAGTAGGTGAACTGGCGAGGCGTACCGGTCTGACCGTGCGCGCACTGCATCACTACGACAGCATCGGGCTGCTGCGTCCTTCGGGGCGCTCCGAGCGCGGCTATCGCTTGTACAACCGTGACGATGTCGCGCGACTGCATGGCATACAAACCCTTCGCCGCATGGGCCTGCCGCTCGGCGAGATTGCGCAGTTGCTCGATGGTGGCGCTGTCACGCTGCCGGTCATCCTGGTGCAGCAGATCGGCACACTGGATCAAACGATTGCCCAGGCCCAGGCTTTGCGTGAGCGGCTCACCGTCATGCAGATGATCCTCGCCGGCGGCGGCCAGCCCGAGATCGACGACTGGCTCGCCAGCCTGTCGATGATGAGCACGTTCGAACAGTACTTCAGTGCCGCCGAGCTCAAGCTCATCTTCCAGCGCTGGAAGCGCAGTGCGACGGAGTGGCCACCGCTGGTGCAGGCGATCCGCGATGCGATGCAACGCCGCGTACCGCCCGACTCTCTCGAGGTGCAGCCGCTGGTGCGGCGCTGGATGGACGTGTCGGCACGCTGGATGAACGGCAACCTCGAACTGCTCAATCGCTGGGGCAGCATGTTGCGCGAGCAGCCGGAGCTGCCACTACCCGCCGGGATGGATCAAGCATTGCTGGCCTACATCGAACAGGCGGTTCAGCTGCGGATGGCGGCGATCGCCAAGCACTTGAGCGCGGACGATCTGCGGCGCCTGGACCCGACGCTGGACCCGGAGTGGCGTGCGCTCGGCGCGCGCGCCGAGCGCCTGATGGCCGATGGCATCCCCCCGCGCTCTGCGGGCGCGCGCCAGCTCGCGCATGAATGGCAGACCCTGCTGGACCGCATGGTGCGGCATGACGCCGGCTTGCTCACTCGGCTGTTGGCGGCCTACGAGAACGAACCGCTGCTTCGGGCGGGAACGGTCTTCACCCAGGAAGTGGTGCAGTACGTGCGAAGCGTGCCGAGGCCGCTTGACTCTGACGCTACGTGAGGGCGGACGATCGCGCTTCGGTACTGACTGGAGGCCCTCATGTCCCCCTTGCCCACGAACATCGTTCGCCGCGGCGATGCAAGCCGTTCCGCCCTGGCGGTCGCATCGCTGCGTGCTGTGCATCAGTTGCTCGACGAGCCGCTGGTGCTTGCAGATCGGATCGCATTGCCGTTGCTCGGGCCATCTGCCGAGGCGGCGCTGCGAAGCGATCCGTTCGCGTTGAACGATCCGTTGTCACGCGGTCTTCGTGCGGCCTTGGTCGCGCGCAGCCGGTTTGTGGAAGATGGGCTTTCGCGTTGCGTGGCAGCCGGCGTGCGCCAGTACGTGGTGTTGGGTGCCGGGCTCGATACCTTCGCCTATCGGAATCCGTATCACGACGAAGAGCTGCAGGTGTTCGAGGTTGACCACCCTGGCACACAACGCTGGAAGCAGCAACTGTTGGCCGAGGCCGGCATCGATGTGCCTCCCGGGTTGACTTTCGTGGCGGTGGACTTCGAACGCGACGATCTCACCCATGTGTTGCAGCGCTCAGGCTTTCGCGCCGATCAACCCGCTTGCGTCAGCTGGATGGGCGTGACCATGTACTTGACGGTCGATGCGGTGCTGAGAACGCTTCGCGCGGCCGCTGGCCTTGCCGATGGCAGCTGCCTGTGCTTCGACTATCGTGTTCCAACGGCGATGCTCGATCCGGTCGAGCGCGCCATCAGTGACGTCTTCGAGCAGCGGGTTGCTGCGCTCGGAGAGCCATGGCTGTCGAGCTTCGATCCGGCGCAGTTGCAAAGCCAGTTGATCGCGCTGGGTTTTCGCTCCGCCGAGAGTGCCACACCGGAAGAGCTCAACGAGCGCTACTTCGCGCGGCGCAAGGACGGGTTGCGTACCGGCGGGAGTGTTCGTATCTTGTGTGCGAACAAGTGAACGCCTCGACGGGAGGTCTCCTGGACCTCCAGAGCGACGAGGTCGCATCCCCGCAGCTGCGATCGATGCCCAGGTTGAAAAGGGAAGGGTATGCCTGCGCTGGAGGGCGCCTCAATGGTCCAGCACCAGGTGCATATCGCGGATCACACGGCCCCAATGGTCGGAATCATTCCGGATGAGCGCCGCAAACTCCTCAGGCGTGGTGGTCTGCGCGCGGGCTCCGGAGCTCTCGAAGAACTGGCGCAGGGCATCGGAATTCACAGCGTTGGCCAGCCCAGTGCTCAGTCGCTTGAGCGCCGCGTCAGGCGTTCCGGGCCTTGCCACCAAGCCCATCAAGGCCTCGCCGTTGAAGCCCGGATAGCCTTGTTCGGCCACCGTGCGCACGTCAGGAAACTGCGTCACGCGTGTTCTTCCTGTGACGGCCAATGCGCGCAGTTTTCCGCTCTGCACAAGCCCGGCGAGGATGGGCACCGCGTCGATGAACAGGGGGACTTGGCCGGACGCCACCTGCACCACCGCGTCGGCGCCCGTCTTGTAGGGAACGACCGAGAAGGACGTGTGCGTGATCGCCATCAGCATGCCCAGCACCACGTGCGGCGGACTCCCATTGGCAGGCACCGCGAAATCGATATCGCCAGGCTTGCGCTGCGCGATCGAGACCAGGTCGCCGAGCGATCGTGCGGAGAATCCGGGATGCGCGACGATCATCATCGAGCCGCTCCTGACCGTGCCCACGGGTTGAACATCTCGCAGGACGTCGTAGGGCAGCCCCTGGAACAGATGGGGGTTGAAGACCAACTGCGACATCGTTGCGAGCGCCAGCGTATAGCCGTCGGCTGGTGCCTTGGCGAACCCGCCCATCGCAGCGATGCCCCCGGCGCCTGGACGGTTGTCGATGACGATAGGCTGCCCCCATTGCTCCGACAGGCTCTCCGCCAGGCGGCGCGCGACCTGATCGGGGAAACTGCCTGCGCCGGCGCCCACGATGAGATGCACAGGCTTGTCGGGGAAGATTTGGGCGCGGGCGCTGAGGCTGACACACAGGCACAAGGCCAACAGCATCGCCGACCGCAGTTTCCGATTCATGAGGTCCTTGGGAGTCAGGTTTTCAGCGTCAGCCGGTGCGTCACATGGGGCGCGAGATTGGTGTTGTGCGCTGCCAGAATCGTCGGGCCGGCGTCCAGCGAGACCACCCACGTGAAGACGCCGAGCCGGGGCAAGCGTGGCGCGTCGTCGAGATCGCGATCGCCTTCGATGCTCCACTCGACGTGCTGCAACGCGAGGCCCGAGCATGCGAGGCGCGCAGTGCTGCCCAAAGTCGTCCACCTGCTTTCACGCATTTGCGTGCCATGCAGTTTGCGATGCTGCTCTAGGAATTCCGTACGGCCGCAGAGCCACAGACCCGCGACGGTCACGAAGTCCACGTCCGGTGCGATCGATGTGGCCATGGCGCCCATGTCGTGGCGGTTCCATGCGTCTTGCCAGCGAATTGCCAAGTCCTGCAGCCTTCGGGCGCTGGCGGGTTCGAGCGTGGAAGACAGTGGTGGCATGGCAAAAGCTTGGTTCGTGCAGCGCATCGTGAGGCAAAAGTTGCGGCCTGCACAGGATCGCCACGTCACGTCATTGATGCCAAACTTTCCGCAATCCGGCGGATGATGTTTTTGGGAACCGTATGGGCATCGACAAGCTGAAGGCCATCACCTACTTTGTGCGCACCGTGCAGGCCAGCAGCTTTGCTGCTGCGGCCCGCGAGATCGATGTCAGCCCTTCGGCGCTGAGCAAGGCGCTCACGTCACTTGAAGGCGAGATCGGATTCACCTTGTTCGCCCGGTCCACGCGCAAGCTGTCACTGACCGCTGACGGTGAGGCCTACCACGCCTGCTGCCACGACATCCTCCAGCAGCTCGAAGCCAGCGAGCTGTCTGCCCGGCGCGGTCTGTTGCGCGCGCATGGCACCTTGCGCTTTGGAGTGCACCCCGCCATGCGCTTCGCGCTGTTGCCGCGCCTCGACGGTTTTCTCGCCCAGCACCCCGACTTGAAGCTGGACATGATTTCTTCCAATGCCTATTCTGCGCTGTTCGATCACGGCCTGGACGTCGTGCTTTGCATCGGCGAACTGCCGGACTCCAGCCTCGTTGCAGCCCGCCTTGGATGGGCCCAGTTCGTCATTTGCGCGTCGCCCGCCTATTTGGCGCGGCGGGGCACGCCGGCAGATCCAGAAGCCTTGGACGCGCACGACGCTATCGTCTACACAATGCCCGACGAAGAAGCGGCCACACGATGGGAGATGCAGCGTGGCACGCAACGGCGTGTCGTCTCGCCCTCCATTCGCCTCGCCGTGCGCGACGGTGCCGGCGCCATCGATGCTGCGATCAATGGCTGTGGACTGGCGCGGCCGTACGAGCTGGCCGTGCGTCCCTCGCTCCAGTCTGGCGTGTTGCGCCGCGTGCTGCCGGAATGGGAAAGCCCACGGCAGCCCGTCTATGCCGTCGTGTCGAACAATCGGCGCCAGCCCGCCAAAGTCAGGGCTTTCATTGAATTCGCCCGAACGGTGGTGTGACCGCAGCCATGCCGTTCGTCACGATGGGTCGGCGGCTGCCAGAAGCGCGCAGCGCCTACATCCGCGTTGCGGGGCAGTAGCGGCGGATGAACTCTGCATGCTCCGGCATCACCGCCACGCAGTCTGCGATCGTGTCGGACACGCCCTTGAAGTAGGCGGCCGTTTCCTCGACTCCTTGCAGTTCGGCCAGCGCCAGCCAGCCCTTGGGGCGCAAGTTCTGGCCCTCCATCACCTCGAGCCAGCTGGGCTCGCGGAACAGATCGCCGTTCACATCGGCCAGGCGCCCGCTCGCGGCATACAGCGCCATGCGCCGGCGCAGGTTTTCTGGAACGGGCATGTTGGCGCAAGCCTTCCAGAAGCCGGTGCCGTCGCTGTCGTCGTGCTGGTTCAGGTGGTAGTGCAGCACGATGAAGTCACGCACGTACTCGTAGCGCTCGCGACTCTGGCGGTTGTATTCGGCGATCTCCACCGCATCAAAGCCGCGGTGCGGGAAGGCCTCGATCAGCTTGGCCACGCCCATCTGGATCAGATGCAGAGCGGTCGACTCCAGGGGCTCGACGAAGCCCGCAGACATGCCGATGGCGACGACGTTGCGGTTCCACGCCTGCTGGCGCATGCCGGTGCGGAACTTGATGAGGCGCGGGTCAGCCAGCGGCTGGCCATCCAGGTGCTTTAGCAGCACGCCGGCCGCCTCGTCGTCGCTGACATGCCGGCTCGAATAGACGTGGCCATTGCCCACGCGGTGCTGCAGCGGGATGCGCCATTGCCAGCCGGCCCGGTGCGCGGTAGCCCGCGTGTAGGGCAGCAGCGGGGCCGTGCTTTCGCTGGGCACGGCCACGGCGCGGTCGCAGGGCAGCCAGTGGCCCCAGTCCTCGAAGCCGGTACCCAGGGTTTTTTCGATTAGCAGGCTGGCGAAGCCGGAGCAGTCCAGGAAGAGGTCGCCCTCCACAAGTTCACCGCTCTCCATCTGCACGGCGCGCACATGGCCTTTGGTCGACCCCGGCTCTTCGTTCAGCAGCACACGCTGGACCTTGCCCTCAGTGCGGCGCACGCCGCGCTGCTCGCTCAGGGCGCGTAGGTGCTTGGCATAGAGCGACGCATCGAAGTGGTAGGCGTAGCCCAGCGCCGCCATCGGCGAGTTCTGCATGTCAGGCCGCGGCAGTATGAAGCGATTCGCGCGGGCTGCCATGTTGGAGATGGCGTACGCGTCCAGCGGCAGCGCGCGCCCCAGCGCCCGCAGGCGCAGCCAGTATTGCGAAAAGTCCACCGGCCACAACGCCTCCTTTCCCACACCGCCGAAGCCGTGGAAATAGCGCTCGCCAGGCCGGCCCCAGTTGACGAACTCGATGCCTAGCTTGAAGGTGCCTTGCGTCTTCCTCAGGAATTCAGCCTCGTCGATCCTGGCCAGGCCGTTGAACATGCGGATGGGCGGGATGGTGGCCTCGCCGACGCCGATGATGCCGATCTCATCGGACTCGACGAGGCGGATCTCGTAAGGGGGTTTCAGGACTGCGCTCAAGGCCGCGGCCGACATCCAGCCCGCCGCGCCGCCGCCGACGATCACCACCCGCTGCAGCGGCTTGGCCCAGTTCTCCATTCGATGTCCCCGTTCTTGTGGCACACGAGTCTAGGGACGTGCACCGTGTTCGGCATGGTCGCTATC
>JACPYV010000146.1 GCA_016195825.1 Burkholderiales bacterium
ACTGCGGCATCGCGCCGCCGGCTGTGCCGCGCTGAAGCGGCGCGCCACAATCCGGTTTTCGGTTACCAACGGAGTACAGACCATGTCCGAACCAGTCGTCATCGTGTCCGCCGCCCGCACCCCCATCGGCGGCCTGCTGGGTGATTTCGCCGGCCTTGCCGGCTGGGAGCTGGGTGCCATCGCCATCAAGGCCGCGGTGGAGCGCGCCGGCGTGCCGGGCGACGCCGTGGATGAGGTGCTGATGGGCAATTGCCTGATGGCCGGCCAGGGCCAGGCGCCCGCCCGCCAGGCGCTGCGCAAGGCTGGCCTGCCGGACTCGGCTGGCGCCGTCACGCTGAGCAAGATGTGCGGCTCGGGCATGCGCGCCATGATGTTCGCCCACGACATGCTGGCAGCCGGCTCGGCCGAGGTCATGGTTGCCGGCGGCATGGAGAGCATGACCAACGCGCCGCACCTGATGTTCGCGCGCAAGGGCGTCAAGTACGGCATGGCCCAGATGTACGACCACATGGCCATCGACGGCCTGGAAGACGCTTACGAGCGCGGCAAGGCCATGGGCGTGTTCGCCGAGCAGTGCGTGTCCAAGTACGCCTTCAGCCGCGAGGCCATGGACCAGTACGCCATCACGTCCACCCAGCGCGCCAAGGCCGCCAACGAGAGCGGCGCCTTCGACTGGGAAATGGCACCGGTCACGCTGTCCAGCCCCAAGGGCGACACCGTCATCAAGTACGACGAGCAGCCCTTCAAGGCCAAGCTCGACAAGATCCCGTCGCTCAAGCCCGCATTCAAAAAGGACGGCGCCATCACCGCTGCCACTTCGTCCAGCATCTCCGACGGCGCTGCTGCGCTGGTGCTGATGCGCGAAAGCACCGCCAAGGCGCGTGGCCTCGCGCCCATCGCCCGCATCGTTAGCCACTCGGTGCACGCACAGGCGCCGGACTGGTTCACGACCGCCCCGGTCGGTGCCATCCAGAAAGCCCTGGCCAAGGCGGGCTGGCAGGCCTCACAGGTCGACCTGTGGGAGGTGAACGAAGCCTTCGCCGCCGTCACGATGGCCGCCATGGCCGAGTTCAAGCTGCCGCACGACATCGTCAACGTCAATGGCGGCGCAGTCGCGCTGGGCCACCCCATCGGCGCCAGCGGCGCGCGCATCGTCGTCACGCTGCTGGGCGCGCTGAAGGCGCGTGGGCTGAAGCGCGGCATGGCGGCGCTGTGCATCGGCGGTGGTGAAGCCACGGCGCTCGCGGTCGAGATGCTTTAAGCCATGTCCCTGCTCGGCACCCACGACCTGTTGCTGTTCGCCGCCACGGTGTTCGTGCTGAACGCCACGCCCGGCGTCGACATGGCGCTCACCGTCGGCGCCACGCTGCGCGGGGGGTGGCGCCAGGGTGTGGCCGTGGTGCTGGGCATCAACCTGGGCTGCGTGTTCCACACCTTCGCCGCGGCCTTCGGTCTCGCGGCGCTGCTGGCGGCGTCGGCCGAGGCGTTCACGGTCGTCAAATTCCTGGGCGCGGCCTACCTGCTGTACGTGGCCTGGGGCATGGCGCGCGCCGGGCTGCGGCCCGCGTTGGCCGCTGACGAACCCCGCGTGCCGCCCACGTTCGGGCGCGGCGTTTGGCAGGGCTTGCTGACCAACGCGCTGAATCCCAAGGTCGCCCTGTTCTACCTCGCGCTGCTGCCCCAGTTCATCGATGCCGACGCGCCGCACAAGACGCTGGCCTTCGTGTTCCTGGGCCTGTGGTTCGTTGTGCAGGGCGGGTTGTTCTCGCTCGCGCTGGTGCTGCTGACCGCGCTGGCGCGCCACCTGCCGGCCCGGCGCGCCCTGGGGCGCGTGCTCAACCTGAGCGGCGCGGGGCTGTTCACCTTCCTCGCCGTGCGCCTGGCGCTGGCCGAGCGACACTGAGCGACATGAATATCCTCATCATCGGCGCCTCGCGCGGCCTGGGCCTCGAATTCGTCCGCCAGTACCGCGCCGCCGGTGCCCGCGTCACCGCCACGGCGCGCGACGACGCCGGCCAGGCGCGCATCGCCGAGCAGGGCGCCAAGCCGCTCAGGCTGGACGTGGCCGACGCTGCGAGCGTGTCGGGCCTGGCCTGGCAGGTCGACGGCGAGCGCTTCGACGTCGTCGTCATCAACGCCGGCGTCTACGGCCCTGGTACCGCGGGCCTGGAGACACCCACCGCATCCGACTTCGACGCCGTCATGCACACCAACGTGCTGGGCCCTATGCGCTTGCTGCCGCAGATTGCCGAGGCCTTGGCACCCGGCGCACGCGTGGCCGTCCTGTCATCCAAGATGGGCTCCATCGGCCTGCGTGCCAGCACCAGTGGCTGGCTTTACCGTGCCTCCAAGGCGGCGGTGAATTCGGTGATGAAGGACGCGTCGCTGGCGCTCGCAGGCCAGGCCACGGTCATCAGCTTCCACCCGGGCTGGGTGCGCACCGACATGGGAGGCTCCGGCGCGGACATCGATGCCACCACCAGCGTCGCAGGCATGCGCACCGTGCTGGCCAGCGTGAAACCTGTTGATACAGGCAGTTTCTTTAGTTACGACGGCCAGCGCCTCGCTTGGTGAATCGGCGCCGGTGGCGTCACCGGACTGAGCTAACGTCCTGATCAGGCACTCCCTTTGCTTTCCTTTCCAGGGAATCGGGCTGCACATTGATTTGCCCCATTGCGGGGCTCAGGACCTGGCCATGGACACCACTTTTGCTGAAGAGCAAGCCACAACGACCGCGCTGATCCGCGTCGGTGAAACCTGCGAGCGCAGCATCCGCTTCACGCGTGAGGACATCGCCGCCTTCGCGCGCATTACGGGCGACACCAACCCGTTGCACCACGATGTGCAGGCCGCGCAGCGCGCTCGGCATGGCGAGATCATCGCCAGCGGCCAGCAGACCACGGCGCAGATGATGGGCCTGGTGGCCAGCCACTTCTCGCGCAGCGACGACGGCCAGGCTCGCGAGCTGCTGTGCCTGAACTTCAACTTCGCGTTCAAGGCGCCGGTGTTTGCGCATCAGGATCTGGTGCTGCAATGGCGCGTGGCCACGGTCGAGTGGAACGCGACGCTGGGTGGCTGGCTGGCCCATGTCGACGGCCGCGCCACCGTCCGGCATGCGCACCCTTGCGTCGTCGGGCGCGGCACCTTGCTGGTGAAGCCGGGCCTGGACTGACTTTCAGATTGGGCGGGGGAAGATTCACTGGTGCGGGCGCGCCACGCGTGCCTATGCTGCGGCCCGGTCAGGGAGGGCCGCTGATGCGCCGTGCGTTCAAGGTGTTGCTGTGGGTCGTGCTCGGCCCGTTGGGTTTGCTGCTGCTGGTGGCGCTGGCGTGGGTCGGCTTCAACGGTCGCTGGGCCGATGCCGCACCGCAGCCCGTGCCGCCGGAGCTGCTGCCGCGGGCGGTGACGCTGGCGCCGCCGGACAACGCCTTCTTCGATGGACAGGGCCTGAGGGCGCCAATTGGGGTTGCGCCCAACGACTGGGGTCAGCGCGCCTGGCGTGGCGAGACGGACAAGGCCGCAGAGCTGCTGACCCTGCCCGCCGGGGACGCCTGGCGCTGCAACAGCACCCGGGACGACTGCGTGGCCCGCTGGCGCGGGATGGCTGCCGACCTGAGGGCGCAGATGCGGTCGGCCTCGTTGTTCGGTGAGCGCTGCCGGGCATTGGCAGGGGATATGGCCTTTCAGGAGCCGTGGCCGCCGCGCCGCGAGACACGGCCCGGTGACGAGCCGGGCCCGGCATGGGTGTTCCCGCAATGGGCGCCGCTCGGGACTTGCGTGTCCTGGCTTCAGATCGAGGGCGTGCTGGCGTCGGACGCCGCCGAGGCTGCACAGGCCTTTGCCCGCGCGGATGCGCTGCTGCGCCTGCTGGCCGGTGGCAGCCAGACACTGATCAGCCAGGCCATCACCTGGAACAAGGTGCAGCGGCACCATCTGCTGCTGGCCCAGTGGTCCGCTGGGCAGTCCGCCGACACTCGTTGGCCGGCCGGGTGGATGGCGCCGATGCCGGCCCGACTGCTCGAGCCCCGGCTCTGGATGGCGGCCGAGTTCGGCTTCCAGCGGGCAATGATCGCCGACATCCAGCACGGGGGCGAGCAGCTCTTCGACCGCGAGCCCAACCTGTTGCAGCGCTGGGCGGGTCGGTGGAGCCTGGGCTTTCTGCCCGAGGCCACCTTGCAGACCCTGGACGCCAACTGGCTGGCCAACATCCATGCGATGGGCGGCTTGCAAGGCGTGGCCCTGGCGCACCAGGCCCGCGTCGCCGCCCCGGTGGAGAACCCCCTGTTCGGCTTCCTGCATTGGCGCAACCCCTTCGGCCAGGTCCTGCTGGACGTGGCCAGGCCTCAGTACCAGAGCTTTTCGCTGCGTCAGGCCGATCTGGCGGTCAGCCAGGTGGCTTTTCAGTTCAGCCAGCAGCTCAACGACGTGCCCGCCCGCGACCGCGCCGGCTGGTGGGCCCGCCAGCCGTTGCCGGCAGAACTGCGCGAGCGGTTGGTGCTGGAGCCCGATGCACTCGTGGCGCTGAGCTGGCGGGCGGAGGTCGATCCGAAGGAGCCCGCACGGCTGCGCTTCCCGCTGCGCCCGGGCTGAGGTCGCGGGACAATGCGGGCACCGCAAAACCCGAGGTCCAGCTCACCATGCTCCTCCCCGAAGACCACCTCGCCGTGCAAGACGCCATCCGCGCCTTCGTGCAGGCCGAGATCGCGCCCCACGCCGCGGCCTGGGACAAGAACCACCATTTCCCGGCCGACCAGCTGAAGGGCCTCGCCGCCCTGGGCTGCTACGGCGTGGCCGTGCCCATCGAATGGGACGGCGCGGGCCTGGACTACCTGGCGCTGTCGGTCATCCTCGAAGAAATCGCCGCCGGCGACGGCGGCACGAGCACCGTGGTCAGCGTCAACAACTGCCCGGTCTGCTCCATCCTGATGGCCTTCGCCAACGACGATCAGAAGGAGCGCTTCCTCAAGCCGCTGGCGCGCGGCGACATGCTGGGCGCCTTCTGCTTGACCGAGCCCCACGTCGGCTCCGAAGCCGGAGGCCTGCGGACCACCGCGGTGCGCGATGGCGACGACTACGTGCTCAACGGCGTCAAGCAGTTCATCACCAGCGGCAAGCACGGCGACGTGGCCATCGTCATGGCCGTAACCGACAAGGCGGCCGGCAAGAAGGGCATCAGCGCCTTCGTCGTGCCGACCGATACGCCCGGCTACACGGTGGCCCGCATCGAGGAGAAGATGGGCCAGCACAGCAGCGACACGGCCCAGATCCTGTTCGAGAACTGCCGCGTGCCCGCCGCCAACCGGCTGGGCGACGAAGGCCAGGGGCTGAAAATCGCGCTGTCGGGCCTGGAAGGCGGGCGCATCGGCATCGCGTCCCAGGCGGTGGGCATGGCGCGCGCGGCCTTCGAGGCGGCGCTGCGCTACAGCCGCGACCGCGTTACCTTCGGTCAGCCCATCTTCAACCACCAGGCCGTGCAGTTCAAGCTGGCCGACATGGCCACGCAGATCGAGGCCGCGCGCCAGCTGATCTGGCATGCCGCCAGCCTGAAGGACGCCGGCCGGCCCTGCCTGAAGGAGGCGGCCATGGCCAAGTTGTTTGCCAGCGAGATGGCGGAGAAAGTTTGTTCTGACGCAATCCAGATCCATGGCGGCTACGGCTATCTTTCGGACTTCCCGGTCGAGCGCATCTACCGCGACGTGCGGGTTTGCCAGATCTATGAGGGTACGAGCGAGGTGCAGAAGATCCTGATCGGGAGAGCCCTCGCCACTGCCTGACCGCCACAAGGAGACTTCGTCGATGTTTGCCAACCTGTCCATCGCCCAGCGCCTGGCCCTCTACCTGGGCCTGTCCATCGGACTGCAAGCCCACGTCATCCTCGGCGTGATCTACGGCATGTCCGCGGGCTGGCTGATCGGCGGCAGCCTGGTGCTCGGCGGCGCGGTCGCCTTCGTCTATCTGGACGGGGCCCAGAGCGTCGGCGTCTTCCTGCGTGACCTGATGGGCGGTGCGCATCGCATGAGCGAGGGTGACCTTCGCGAGGAGATCGTGCTGCGCGGCAATTCCAGCGCGCGGGCCGGCATGGCCATGATGGTCAAGCTGCAGGAGACGCTGCGCAACATGATGGGCACGCTGCGCGACGGCGCCGAGCAGGTCAACACGGCGGCCAGCGAGATCGCGGCCGGCAACCTGGACCTGTCTCAGCGCACCGAGCAGGGCAGCGCCGACCTGCAGCAGGCCGCCAGCTCGATGCGCCAGATGACCGACGCCGCCCGCCACAGCAGCGAGGCGATGGGCGAGGCCAGCGGCCTGGCGCAGACGACCAGCGAGCAGGCGCGCCAGAGCGGCGCCGTGGTGCTGAACGCGGTGGAGGCGATGAACGGCGTCAGCCAGAGCAGCCGCAAGATCGCCGACATCATCGGCGTCATCGACGGTATCGCGTTCCAGACCAACATCCTGGCGCTGAATGCGGCAGTTGAAGCCGCTCGTGCCGGCGAGCAGGGCCGCGGCTTCGCAGTCGTGGCGTCCGAGGTGCGTTCGCTGGCACAGCGTTCGGCCGGCGCGGCCAAGGAGATCAAGACGCTGATCGGCGCCAGCGTGGAGCAGGTGGACGCCGGCTCGCGCCTGGTCAACGACGCCGGCACGCAGATGCAGGAGGTGGTGGCCAACGTCGAGCGCGTAGCCCACCTCATCAAGGACGCGACCGAGCTGGCCCGCACACAGAGTGCCGGCCTGCGCGAGATCGCCGACTCGGTAGACCGGCTGGACCAGTCCATGCAGCAGAACGCCGCGCTGGTGGAAGAGGGCGCCGCGGCCGCCGAGAGCCTCAAGTCCCAGGCCGGCAGGCTCAACGAGCTGGTTGGGCGCTTCCGGACGCGCTGATCAGAGCGCGCTGAAGGCGTGGTCCAGCACCGCGGCGGAGAGCGTCAGCGCCTCGTGCTCCGCCGCGTCCAGCGACGGCACGATCACCTTCAAGGCCCCGCCCGCTCCGACCAGTGCCGGCAGCGACAGCGCCACGCCGTGGATGCCGCAGGCCCCCGTCTGCACGCGGCTGACTGGCAGCAGCCGGCGCTCGTCGTGCACGAGGCAGCCGAGCAGTTCGGCCGTCACCAGGCCAATGGCGTGGTTGGTGGCGCCCTTGCGCTGGATGACCTCGTAGGCCGCGCGGCGCACTCGGGTGGCCAGCGCCGCCTCCTCGCCGGCCTGCCAGCCTGGCCAGTCACGCAGCGCCAGCCCGCCCACCCGCGCGCCGGACCACAGCGGCACGGACGAGTCGCCATGCTCGCCCACCACCTGCGCATGCACCGACACCGGCGACAGGCCTAGCCTGACGGCCAGGCGCTCACGCAGCCGCGCAGTGTCCAGCAGCGTGCCGGTGCCGATGACGCGCTCCGGCGGCAGCCCGCTCGCCTCGGTGACCACGCGGGTCAGCACGTCCACCGGGTTGGTGACGACGACGAGGATGCCGCCGAAGCCCGCCAGCGTGCGACCCACGTCGGCGGCGATGCGGGCGTTGTCGCGCAGCAAATCCAGCCGGCTCTCGTCCGGGCGGCCGTTGCGGCCGGCGGCCAGCACGACGATGTCGGCCTCGCGCATCTGCGCCAGCGGCACGGCACTTACCGCGCAGCGCGGGTAGAAGGCCGCGCCATCGGCCAGGTCCATGGCCTCGCCCTCGGCGACGGCAGCGCGCTGGTCGTGCAGCCAGAGTTCGCCGGCGTGGCCGGCCAGCAGCGTCGAGAACGCGACGCTGGTGCCCACCCAGCCGGTGCCGATGATGCCGATGCGTGCGGTCATGCCGGCAGTATGGCTGTCCCCAGCGCCTTGCGGTCCGCTGGCGCAGGTGTCACCGGCCCCCTGTATCTTTCCAACCAGGCGCCGCCCTGCCCAGGGGACAGCACCCTCGGGGTGCGATCGCGTGCGCCGGCATCGTTTTTGCTGAGCCATCGCGCCATGATTCCGGAAATCCCCGCCAACACCGCCAGCGCCCGCCCGACCACCGTATCTCTGGTCCTCGGCAGCGGCGGCGCGCGCGGTCTGGCCCACATCGGCGTGATTCAGTGGCTGACCGAGAACGGCTACGTCATCCGCTCGATCTCGGGAACGTCCATGGGGGCGCTGGTGGGCGGCATCTACGCGACCCACAAGCTGGAGGTCTATGCTGAATGGGTGCTCGCGCTCGAGCGCATCCACGTGCTGCGTCTGCTGGACCCCACCATCGGGCGCCCCGGCATATTCAAGGGAGAACGCATCATCGGCGTGCTCCGTGACCTCGTCGGCGACTGCGACATCGAGGCCTTGCCCGTCGCCTTCACGGCGGTGGCGACCGACCTGGACTCAGGCCAGGAAGTGTGGCTGCGCAGCGGCAGACTGTTCGATGCGATCCGCGCCTCCATCGCCACGCCCATGGTGTTCACGCCGTTCAAGCTCGGCGAGCGCACACTCATCGATGGTGCCGTGGTCAACCCGGTGCCGGTCGCACCAACGCTGGACGACGACACCGACCTGACCGTTGCAGTGGACCTTAGCGGCCCGCGCGAAGCGAGCCCCATGCCGCCCCTCAGCCCCTCACTCATCGGCGACAACAGCTACCGACGGCGCATCCTTAAGTTCGTAGATGCCGTGCGTCCGGCGCGCCAACGTGCCGAACCGTCGCGTGGCCTCTTCGATGTCGCCTTCACCGCCATGCAGGCCATGGAGGACACGATCGCCGACCTCAAGCTCTCGGCCTGCCCGCCGGACGTGATGGTCGAGATCCCGCGTAACGCCTGCGGGTTCTTTGAGTTCTGGCGCGCCGAGGAGTTGATCGCGCTAGGCCGTGAACGTGCGGCGAGCGCTTTTGCACACGCGGGCCTAGGCGCCTTGGCGGCTGGGCCTGGGTGAAGCGGGCGTCCTCGCACGCAACAGGCCTGGCTCGACCAGCGAATGGGTCCGTTGGATGCGGCGAAGCAGGTCGCGTGCGGCGAGGTAGGCCAGGATCTGCTTTTCGCTCAGTGGAGGCTGCCCAGCGACTGCAATGCGGGATCGTGGCGACATGATCAGCTCCTTTCTCCAGGTCTCACGGATGGGCGCAGGTCCGAATGCGGCGAAATTAGTCCCGGCATTCAGGAATTTCAAGTCGTTGGGCGCCCGGCCCGGGCTGCGGTTGGCGCCCCTCCCTGTTCGCTCACGCCGGGCTTTGACGATCCGTCGCAACGAACCCCCGTGCGCCGGCAGGGCTGCCTAGCATGCCGCCACTGAATCGCTGGAGTCGGCATGAATGACGAAGTGTTGGTGGCCCGCGGCCTGCGCAAGGCCTACGGAGACAGGACGGCCGTGCACGAGGTCAGCCTCGCGTTGCGCCCCGGTGAGGTGCTGGGCCTGCTGGGACCCAACGGCGCCGGCAAGTCGACCACGGTGGGCATGATCTGCGGCCTGACCCTGCCGGACGCCGGCTCGGTGACGCTGGCGGGCGGCATCAGCCTGGCGTCGGACGAAGCCGGCTACAAGCGCCGCATCGGGCTGGTGCCGCAGGACATCGCGCTGTACGAGGAGCTGCCGGCGCGCATGAACGTCGAGCTCTTTGGCGCGCTGTACGGCATGGCGCCCGACCTGCTGAAGCGCCGCGCCGACGAGGTGCTGGCCATGGTGGGCCTGTCCGACCGCGCCCGGGACAAGCCGTCCACCTTCTCCGGTGGCATGAAGCGGCGCCTGAACATCGCTTGTGCGCTGGTCCACGACCCCGAGGTCATCCTGCTGGACGAGCCCACCGCCGGCGTCGACCCGCAGAGCCGCAACGCCATCTTCGACAACTTGGAGTTGCTCAAACGTGCCGGCAAGGCGCTGATCTACACGACCCACTACATGGAAGAGGCCGAGCGCCTGGCGGACCGGCTCGTCATCATCGACCACGGCCGCGTTGTCGCCAGCGGCACGCAGGCCCAGCTGTTCGCGCTGCTGCCGGCCGCGCAGACGCTGCACATCGAACTCGATGGCGAGCCCGACGACGCGTTGCTGCAGGGCCTGGACGGGGTGAAACGAGTCGGCCAGCGGCTGGATGCCAGCGTGGCCGACATCGGCCACGACACCGGCCCGCTGCTCGCGGCGCTGGCCCAGCGCGGTGCGCGCGTGCGCGGCCTGGCCTCGGCCCGCGCCACGCTTGAAGACGTCTTCCTGGCCCTGACCGGCCGCCAACTGCGCGACTGAAGAGGACTGACCCATGCAAGCCTTGCTCGCCCTCGTTCGTGCAGAACTGAAGCTGCACTTTTCCAACCGCCGCGCGGTGCTGATGAGCATCGTTGCACCCATCCTCATCGCCGCCTTCTTCGGCAGTCTGTTCGGCGGCAACACCAAGATGGCCGGCATCACTGTCGGCGTGGTGGACCTGGACGGCAGCCCGCTGTCGCAGCGCGTCGTCGCCGCGCTGTAGGCCGACACGGTGCTGAAGACCACCGTCGCCGGCGAGGCCGAGGCCATCGCTCAGGTGCGCGCCGGCAAGCTGCGCGCGGTGGCCGTGCTGCCCCAGGGCCTGGGCCGGCAGGCGGGCGCCGCGATGTTCGGCGGCAGCCCCAAGCCCGAGATCGTGCTGCACTACGACCCCTCGCAGGCCAGCGCGCTGGCCGTGGTGCGAGGGCTGCTGGCACAGACGCTGATGCAAGAGGTCAGCCGCTCGACCTTCAGCGCCAGCAGCCCCGTGCTGGCGGACCTGAAGCAACAGGTCGAGCAGGACGCCGGCCTGGCGCCCGAGCGCCGCGCCGAACTGGCTCGCATGTTCGACAGCATCGGCGCCGTGCAGAAGCGCGAGGCCGCGCAGCCGGCCGCAGGCGCATCGGCCGCATCGACACCCCGGGCCGGCGGCCTGTCCATGCCCTACACGACGCGCGAGATTGAGGCCGTGCAGGCCACGTCCAACGCGGCGCCGGTGGCCTACAACGGCTACGCCCATTCGTTCGCCGGCATGGGCGTGCAGTTCATCCTGATGAGCGGCGTCGAGATGGGCATGGGCCTGCTGCTGATGCGCCGCCTGGGCCTGTGGAAGCGGCTGCGCGCGGCACCGTTGTCGCGCGCCCAGCTGCTGGGCAGCCGCATCGCGGCCAGCGCGCTGATCTCGCTGATCGTCTTCGCCGTCATCTACGTGGTCGCCATCTCGGCGTTCGGCGTGCGCGTGCTGGGCAGCCCGGCGGGCTTTGCGCTGGTGCTGGCCAGCTTCGCGCTGCTGACGGCCAGCTTCGGCCTGCTCATCGCGGCGCTGGGCCGCACGCCGGAGGCCACGCGCGGCCTGGCCATCCTGGCCACGCTGCTGATGGTCATGCTGGGCGGCGCCTGGGTGCCGGCCTTCATCTTCCCGGAGTGGCTGCAAACCGTGTCGCTGGCCGTGCCGACGCGCTGGGCGGTGGACGCGCTGGATGCGATGACCTGGCGCGGCCAGGGTTTCAAGGAAGCTTTGCTGCCCAGCGCGGTGATGCTAGGTTTCAGCGCGGCGTTCGGGCTGATCGCGATCTGGCGGTTTCGGTGGGAGGAGTGACGCGCCGCCGCGCGAGGGCCGGGATGTGGCACTTTGCATAGGCGGCGCCGTTTCCTGCGGCGCTGGCCGGCCCCAACCGCCTTAGAGTCCTTTTTCCAGGGCAACAGAACGCTGGCAAGCGCTGAGGATGACCGAGAGCAACGACGACGTCGCGCTGCACAGGGCGCACGAAGCCCTGGAGGTGGGGGATCTGGAGCAGGCGACCTACCTGGCGCGGCAGGTGCTGAGGGAAGCCCAGCGCCGGCGCAACGGGCGCGACGAGGGGCGGGCACTTGCCTGCCTGGCGAATTGCGACCGCCAGCTGTCCCGCCTTCGGCGCGCCCATGACAACAGCCAACGCGCGGTCCATCTGCTGCGTGAGGCCCAGGACCTCGCTGGCGAGGTGATGGCGCTGACGACGCTGTCCCACACGGCCACCAGCCTGGGCCGCGTGGACGAGGCCGTGGAGAGCGCGCTGCTTGCCGTGTCGCTCGCCGAGGGCCTGGCGCCCTCGCACATCCAGCCACTGGCCCACAACTATCTCGGCACGGCGTTCTTCTGGTGCAAGGACTTTGCGCGGGCTGAAGCCGCCTTCGAGCGCTCCGCCGACCTGGTGCAAGCCGCAGAGGTGCCCGTCAGCCCGCTGCAGCCGCTGCTCAACCTCGCGTTCCTGGAGGCCTTCCGCTTCGCGGTGATGCGCTTCGAGACGCCCACACCTGCGCCGGTGCAGCGACTGCACACGCGGCTGGCGGACTGCGCCGAGATCATCGAGAGCCACGGCGACGAGAGCCTGATGCCGGGCTTGACCGTCACGGCGCGAACGCTGCTGCACGTCATCAACGGTCTGGCCGCAGCCTGGCAGGGCGACCTTGAAGCCGCCTCGGCCGAACTGCTCTGGAGCGAGGCTTGGGAGGCACGGCACGGGCAAGTGACCTGGCTGACCGCGATGCGACGCTGGTTCGAGAGCGAAGCCGCGTGGTCCTGTGGCGACCTTGAACTGGCGGTGGCGCTGGCCAGGGAGATGGTGGCGACGGCGTCTCAGGCGGAGCACGAGGAACTGGCCCGCCTGGGCCATGTGATCGTGGCGACGCTGGAGCGCTCGCGCGGCGACAGCCGGGCCGAGGCGGAAGAACTGCGCCGGCTCATGAAGCGCGAGCAGGCCATCCGTATCGAGGCGCTGGCGAGCCGGGCCCGGGCGGTGGAGTGGCAGCAGCAGGCACGCGCGTCGGCCGACCACATCGTGCGGCTGGAGTCCCGCTCGCGCATGCTGGAGCGGCTCTCGCTCGAAGACAGCCTCACGGGCATCCCCAACCGGCGGGCGCTGGACCGCCGGTTGTCTGCCAGGACGCCCGCAGCCGGCGATGGGGTGCAGCGCGCCTGCGTAGCCCTGATCGACGTCGACCGCTTCAAGCAGATCAACGACGGCTTCTCACATCACGTCGGTGACGAGGTGTTGAAGGTGGTGGCCGACATTCTGTCCGGCGCTGTGCGTGCGGATGACTTCGTCGCCCGGCTGGCGGGCGACGAGTTCGTCGTGCTGTTCGGGCTGGCGACGCTGGCGGACGCGCAGCAGGCCTGCGCACGCATGAAGGCCGCTGTGCAGCACCATGGCTGGCAGGCGATTGCGCCTGGACTGCGGGTCAGCATCAGCGTCGGGCTGGAGCAGGCGCGCGCCGGCGAGTCGATGCAGGGCCTGCTGCAGCGCAGCGATTTGCAGATGTACGCCGACAAGCGGCGCGCCAGCGCCTGAGCCCGGCGCCGCTTCGCGCAGCGCCGGGCCAGCGCAGTTTCAGCGCAGCGGCAGGTCCCACACACCGCGGCCGTAGGTCGAGGCGCGCAGGAAGCTGCCGTCCACCGGCATGTACAGGTCGCTGACCTGCACGGTCGGCAGGCCGGCACCGAACTGCTGCCAGCTCTGGCCACCATCGGTCGTGCGGTACACGCCGATGAAGGTGGCAGCGTAGACCGTGTTGCCGCTGGGATCGTTCGGCGCTGCCAGCAGGCGGCTGATGGGCACCCGGGGCAGGCCGTTGGCTGCGGCCTGCCAGCTCAGCCCACCGTCGCTGGACTTGACGACGTAGACCGCCTGGCCGGAGGGATTCTCCGAGGCCACGTACAGCACGTTGTTGTTGGCATAGGCGATGTTGCTATTGAAGCCCGCGTAGCCCGGGACCTTGTTGTTGCGGTAGGCCCAGTTGGCGCCACCATTGCTGGTCATCAGGATGAAGCCGCCGGGGCCGACGGCAGCGACGTGGCCCAGGTCGACCGGGCTGGCCGAGACGCTGTGCGAGGAGCCGCGGACGTAGACGTTGTAGTCCGCGCCGTTGAACAACGGCTGCCAGGACACACCGGCGTTGTCGGTCCGGTAGATCTTGCTGGCGGTGTTGGTGAAGTACACCTTGCCGCTCGGGTCGGCCGTGGCGGATGGCGTCTCGATGGGCGTCACGAAATACGCGTCGCAGGCGAAGATGCCGTTGTAGGTGCAGCTCGGGTCGTCGAAGACCGGGTCGGTCCACTTCTTCTGGATGTTCGGCGTCTTGGTCGCGTAGTAGACGTAGCCATAGACATAACTGCCCAGGGCGGTGCTGCCACCGGCCTGCGACCAGCCCACGCCGAAGCCGTCGCCGCCGAAGCTCTGGTTGAAGGTGCTGGTGTTGCCGACCCGGATGCGCGTGCCGTTGTCCTGCAGGCCAATGAGCACGCTCTTCGGGTCGGCGCCCGAGGTGGCCATCGCGTAGACCAGGTGGGTCGTCAGGCCGGTGTTCTTCTGGTCGGTGAAGCTGGCGCCCTCGTCCTGGCTGACGAACAGGCCGCCGTCGGAGCCAAACATCAGGCGCTTCCTGCCGCCGGCCAACGAGATCGCGCCGGTGTGGTGGTCGGCATGTGCGTAGGGCAGGCCGAACTGCGCCAGCCAGTTGGTCAGCAGCCGCCAGCTGTTGCCGCCGTCCGTGGTCTTGGCCGTGGCCAACTGGCCGCCGAGGTAGACGGTGTTGCGCGCCGGGTCGCTGGGGTCGACCGTCACCATGTGGTTGTAGAACGATTGCCCCAGCATCAGGTCCATCGTCGGGTTTTCTTCGTTCGGGTTCACCGGCGCGCGGCCGTTGAGCCCCAGGGCCGTCCAGCTCTGGCCGCCGTCGGACGAGCGGAACAGGTCCTTCTGCCCGCCCGGATAGGCCAGGGCGGCGTAGGCATAGACGACCGAGTCGCCGGGCTGGCCGACCGCCAGCGTGATGCGCCCCGCGCCCGCGGTCAGCGCCGGTGCGGTGACCGGCAGCCAGTTGATGCCGTCAATCGAGCGGTACAGCGTTGCCGGCGAGTAGTAGCCACCGGATGCCGAGGTGGCCAGCCAGCCGGCGCTCGAGCGCGCGATGCTCCAGACACGGGTGCCGGCCCCACCGGCCGGCGTCAGCACCTTGGCATAGGTTGCGCCGCCATCGCCCGAGCGGAACACGCCCGCGTCGGTGCCCACCATCACGACATCGGCCGGGCCGCGCGTGTCCACCTTGACGTCCAGCACCATGCCGGCGCCGGGCAGGAAGACAAACGGCGACCAGCTGTTGCCGCCGTCGGTCGTCTTCAGCATCGCGCCGCCGACCAGCGGAATGCCGTCGAACGGATCGCCGGTGCCAAAGTAAAGGGTGTTGGCGTTACGGCCCAGTGCCGCGCCGCCGCCGCTGGTCGTGATGACCTTGTCGGTGATGGGCGACCAGCTCGGGTAGGGTGCCTCGAAGTTGGTCGTCTTCCAGATGCCGCCACTGGAGGACAGCACATAGACCAGGTTCGGGTCGTTCGGGTTCGGCAGGATGTTGCGCAGCCGGCCGCTGTCGGTCACCTGCAGCTTGATGTCGTTCTGCGTCTTGACCGCGCGCGTCGGGCCGATCGACGTCCAGGCTGGCGCGCCAGCCGGCGCGGTGGCGCCGGGTGCCAGCTGCGGGAAGCGCGAGCGCTGCAGCTGCAGCTCGGTCAGCATGCGCTGGGAGAAGTCCGCCGGTAGGGTGCCGTAGCGGGCCTTCTGCCATTCGAGCCGGCCGAAGATGGTGGGGCGGTCTTCCTCGCCGCCGCCGGCGGCCTGGAAGCTGCGGAAGGTCTGCGCGCTGGTGTAGCCGCTGTCATCGGTCGCGAACTGGGCCTGGGCGCTCCACGCCATACTCACACACAGGAGTGCCGCACTCAGCCGAGCGGCTGTAGGGAGTCGGTTCATCGTCACCTCGTCATTGACGTCGTGACCATCCGACGTCGGGGATGCGGCGCCGGCAGTCTCGGGATAGAGACGTCAAAAAGAATAGTGAAACCGCGGCAATTCGGCACAGGCTATTCCCGTATGACCCCAGGGTCGAGCCTGGGTGCTCCGCGGCAGCCCCACCGGCCGCGCCGACCCCGACAGCTACAGGACAGCTTTCAGCCATCGCGAGAACCGCGGCGCCATGCGCCAGCCGTCCTCGCCCAGCCAGTCGGCCGCGACCAGCAGGTGATGCGCCCGGCCGATCAGCTTCTCCCGCGGCACCGTGCCGATGAAGCGCGAGTCCTCGCTGTTGTCGCGGTTGTCGCCCAGCAGGAAGTAGTGCCCCGCCGGCACGGTGATCTCCGCGAAATCACGCCGCGCCGGTGCCGACGGCAGGAACTGCACCGCGTGCTCGCGGCCCCCCAGCGTCTCGGTGGCGCGCACGGCATCCACGACCCAGCCCGGCGCCAGCGTCTCGCCGACGGTGCGCTGATCGGCATAGCGCGCCGGTTCGCCGTTCAGGATCAGCACCTCGTCGCGCATCGCGATGCGGTCGCCCGGCAGGCCCACGATGCGCTTGATAAGGCGCGTGCCGCCGGCCGGCGAGCTCAGCGTGACGACGTCGCCGCGCCGCGGTTCTGCCAGCGGTAGCAGCACCACATCGGTCAGTGGCAGCTTGAGGTCGTAGGCCAGCCGGTTGACCAGCACCACGTCGCCCTCCAGCAGCGTGGGCCGCATGGAACCCGAGGGGATGGGATTCCAGTCGGCCACCGCGGTGCGCAGCAGTGCAAAGCTGAACAGGAAGAGCAGGAAGCCGCGGTTATCGCGAAGGGTGCGTCGGAGGTTCATGGTCGCCATGCTGGCTGTCCCGGGCTGCCGCTGCCCGGTGGCGAGGGCGAACAGCCGGTCGGGGCGGGTGAATAGCCGCCCGGCGGGTTGACTGGCAGGTGAGGCCGGCCCCGGCACCGTCCGGCCAGCGGCTATGGTGAACTGTCGCTTGTAGCCCATCGCTGCCAGGATTCCGCCCATGCCCCCACGTTCCACCCTTTCCCAGTCTCTCGGGCTGCTGGCCTGGCTGGTCGTCACCTTCATGACCGGGGCCGTGGGTGCCGTGGCCTCCCGGGGTGCGCCGGTGTTCTACGCCCAGCTTGTCAAGCCGGACTGGGCGCCGCCCGCATGGGTGTTCGGGCCGGTCTGGTCGCTCCTGTACCTGCTGATGGGTGTTGCCGCCTGGCTGGTCTGGCGCGAGCGGCCGCGGCAGCCAGCGGCGCCCGCGCTGGCGCTGTTCTTCGCCCAGCTGGGTGCCAACGCGCTGTGGTCCTGGCTGTTCTTCGGTTGGCACCGGGGCGCGTTTGCGTTTGCCGAGGTGCTGCTGCTGCTGGTCCTGATCGCCGCCACGACCGCGGCGTTCTGGCGCATTCGGCGCCTGGCCGCGCTGCTGCTGCTGCCCTACCTGGCCTGGGTCAGCTTCGCGTCCGTGCTGACCTGGGCCGTGTGGCAGCGCAACCCCGGTTTGCTGTAGGCCGCCCGGGCGTCGGTGGGCCGTCGGCGCAGACCCCCGACGGTAAACTCCCTCGATGCCCGTTCTGCTTGCTCTCGACAGCGCCACCGACACGATGGCCTTGGCCCTCGTGACCCCGGGGCAGACGCAGGTGTTCGAGGCCGCGGGCGGCGCCCAGGCTTCGGCGCGCATGCTGCCCGAGGTCAAGGCCTTGCTGGCGGGTGCCGGCCTCGGCATGGCCGACCTGGACGCCGTCGCCTTTGGCGAGGGGCCCGGTGCCTTCACCGGCCTGCGCACCGCCTGCGCGGTCGCCCAGGGGCTGGCTTTTGGCCTGGGCAAGCCGGTGCTGGCCATCGACAGCCTGATGCTGGTGGCCGAGGACGCGCGCTCCCAGGGCGCCGGCGACGATGTCTGGGTGGCCATGGACGCGCGCATTGGCGAGATCTACGCGGCGCATTACCGCTGGGCGGATGGTGCCTGGCGGGTGGTCGAGCCGCCGGCCCTGTACCGCCCTGAGGCGCTGTCCGCGCGCTGGGGCTATCCGGCCGCGGCGGCCGGCACGGCGCTGACCGAGTACGCCGACGCGCTGGGCCCGCTGCCGCGCGCCTGGCCGCAAGCCCATTCGCGCGCCGCGGCGCTGGGCGCCCTGGCGCTCGCCGCCTGGCAGCGCGGCCAGGCACGCGACGCCGCCGAGGCCCTGCCCGTCTATGTGCGTGACAAGGTGGCGCTGACGACGGCCGAGCGAGAGCAACGGGCATGAGCGCCCTGCTGGAGCGCAACCTGCCGCCCTGCGAGGTGGCCCTGATGCGGGTGCCCGACCTGACCGAGGTCATGGCCGTCGAGCGCCAGGCCTACCCGGTGCCATGGACGCATGGCAACTTTGTCGACTCGCTGGCGGCGGGCTATCCCGCCGAGGTGGTGCGCGGCCCTCGCGCCGAACTGCTGGGCTATTGGGTCGGCATGCCGGGCGTGGACGAGTTACATCTGCTCAACATCACCGTCGCACCCGTCTGGCAGGGGCGCGGCCTCGCCGTGGCCCTGCTGGACCGCGTCGTCACCGCCTGCCGGCAGCGCGGCCTTACGCAGCTGTGGCTGGAGGTGCGCGTCGGCAACGAGCGCGCGCGCGAGGTCTACGCGCGCTACGGCTTCGCCGAGGTGGGGCGGCGCCGCGCCTACTACCCGGTGAAGCAGGGGCCGCGCGAGGACGCGATCCTGATGAGCCTGACGGTGGACCCCGCATGACCTGGGACGAGCGCCAACGGGCGATGCTGGCGGAGATGGGCCATCGGTTGCCGCCAAGCGCTGCGGCCGCTCAGGCCATCGAAGCGGAATCGGAACCCGAGCCCATCGTCGTCGCCGCGCCACCGCCCGTCGTCGTGCGCGTGGCTGCACCGCCGCCCGCGCCCGCCGCGCCGTCCAGCTTCAGCGGCCTGGACCTGCCCGCGCTGCGCGAGGCCGTGTCCACCTGCCGGGCCTGCGGCCTGTGCGAGCAGCGCCGCAGCGCCGTGTTCGGTGGCGGTGCGCTGCAGCGGGTGCAGTGGCTGGTGGTCACCGACCCGCCGGACGGGACCGACGACGCGGCCGGCGAGCCCTTCGCCGGCGAGGCCGGCCGGCTGCTGGACCGCATGCTGCTGGCTGCCGGCCAGCGCCGCGCGGGTGACGGCGCGACGGCTTTCGTCACCCCCATCGTCAACTGCCGCCCGCCGCGTGGGCGCGCGCCGCAGGTCATCGAGCTGGACGCCTGCGACGCCGTGCTGGCCCGGCAGGTCGAGCTGCTGCAGCCCCGCCTCGTGCTTGCCGTCGGCCTGCAGGCCGCGCGCCGCCTCACCGGGCTGGCTGAGCCGCTGGGCCGCCTGCGCGGGCGCGTGCATTCATGGGGTGGCCTGCCCCTCGTGGTCACCTACCATCCGGCCTACCTCTTGCGCTCGGCCGCCGACAAGGCCGGCGCCTGGGATGACCTCTGCCTGGCCCGCCGGACGATGCAATCTTCGTGAGCGCCCTCAACGATCTCGATCTCGAACGCCAGTCGCTTGACGCGGCGCGTTTTCGCATGCTGGCCGACCATGTGCCTGCGTGGATTGCGCTGTACGGCGCGGCCGACCACCGCTGCCAGTTCGCCAACCGGGGCTATGCCGAGGCCTTCGGGCTGACGCAGCAGTCCATCATCGGCAGGCATTTCAGCGAAATCGTAGGGGCCGAAGGCTACGAGCAGGTGCGGCCTTGGGTGGAGCAACTGGTCCGCGAACTGGAGCCGGTGGTCTACGAGCGCACGCTGGCCCAGCCGGGCGGCGGCGAGGCCAGCCTGGAGATCCACCTGATCCCGCAATTCGACGACCACCGTGTGCTGCTGGGCAGCTGGGTGCTGGTCTACGACATCACCCGGCACCGCGTGGCCGAGCGCCGGCTGCGCGAGTCCGAAGCGCGGCTGAACAAATTCATGCAGGCGACGGTGGAGGGCATCCTCTTCCACCGCGACGGCTACATGACCGACGTGAACCAGCCGCTGTGCGCGATCACTGGCTGGTCTGCCGACGAGCTGATCGGCCGGCACGTGCTGTCGTACGTGACCGAGGACGAGCTGCCCAAGGTCCGCGAGGTCATGCTGCAGAACCAGGAGCTGCGCTACCAGACCGTCATCCAGCACCGCAACGGCGCTCGGGTCCCGGTCGAGCTCATCATGCGCACGATGGAGCGCGACGGTGAGAAGCTGCGCATGGCGGTCGTGCGCGACATCAGTGACCGCCTCGCCAGCGAGGCCCGCATCCAGCACCTTGCCCACCACGACGGACTGACGGGCCTGCTCAACCGCACGGCCTTCATGGACCGCATGGCGCTCCTGATGAAGCGGGCCGAGCGCAAGGGCGAGATGCTGGCGCTGCTGTTCATCGACCTGGACAACTTCAAGCGCGTCAACGACTCGCTGGGCCATCTCGAAGGCGACCAGGTGCTGACCACCGTGTCCGAGCGCCTCATCGGCGCGCTGCGCGGCAGCGACCTGGTGGGCCGCTTCGGTGGCGACGAGTTCGTCGTGCTGCTGACCGACCTGACCAGCCGTACCGACATCCTCGTCGTGCTGGAGGCGCTGCTGTCGGTCGTGGAGGTGCCGGTCAAGGCCGATGGCCGCGCGCTGTCCGTCACGCCGTCCATCGGCGTGGCCGTTTACCCAGACGACGGCAAGCTGGCCGATGAACTGATCCAGCATGCCGACACGGCCATGTACCGCGCCAAGGCGCGCGGCCGCGCGACCTACCAGTTCTTCGAGCCCGCGCTGGCCGAGACGGCCTATGCCGACCTGGTGCTGGAGGCCGAGCTGGCACAGGGCCTGACACGCAACGAGTTCGAGCTGTTCTTCCAGCCCCAGGTAGAGGCGACGACCGGCCAGCTCTCTGGCGCCGAGGCACTGCTGCGCTGGCGCCACCCGCAGCGCGGCCTGCTCAGCCCCGATGCCTTTATCTTCGTCGCCGAGCGCCACCGACTGATGCTGGCGCTGGGCGAATGGGTCATGCGCGAGGCCGCCGCCACCGCTCGGCGCTGGCGCGAGCAAGGCCTGACCAGCGGCCACGGGCCGATGCGCATCGCCGTCAACCTGTCGCGCATGCAGTTCCACCTGGACGGCTTTGCCGACACGGTCAAACGCGTGCTGGCGGATGCCGGTGCCAGCGGTCAGTGGCTGGAGCTGGAGCTGACCGAGCGCATGCTCATCGACGACATCGAGCACGCCCCCGCCACGCTGACGCAGCTGCGCGCGCTCGGGCTGACAGTGTCCGTTGACGACTTCGGCACCGGCTACACCTCGCTCGCCCACCTGACCGAGCTGCCGCTGGACAAGCTCAAGATCGACCAGAGCTTCGTCGCCCGACTGCCCGACGACGTGGGCGCGCAGGCAATCACCCGCGCCATCGTGCAGATGGCCGTGGGACTGGGGCTGACCGTCACCGCCGAGGGCGTGCGGACGGCCGCCCAATGGCAGCTGCTGGCCGGCTGGGGCTGCCAGCAGTTCCAGGGTGAGCTGGTCGGCGCGCCCATGCCCACGGCCGAGTTCGAAGCCTGGGTGAAGGCGCGATGACGCTGCTGGAACGACTGCACGCCGAGATCGGCGGCAACGGCGGCTGGCTGCCCTTCGACCGTTTCATGGCGATGGCGTTGTACGAGCCGGGGCTGGGCTACTACGCCGGCGGGCGGCGCAAGTTTGGCCAGATGCCCATGGATGCCCAGGGCCAGAGCTCCGACTTCGTCACCGCGCCTGAGATGTCACCGCTGTTTGGCCGGGCGCTGGCCCGGCAGCTCAAGCAGGCCATGGACGCCAGCGACTGCCGCGACGTCGTCGAGTTCGGCGCGGGCTCCGGCGCGCTTGCGGCGCAGCTGATCGCCGAACTGGACGCGCTGGGCGCGGGGCTGGCGCGCTACCGCATCGTCGAGCTGTCGGCCGACCTGCGCGAGCGCCAGCGCGAGCGCCTGGCCCATTGGGGCGACCGCGTCGACTGGCTGGACGCGCTGCCCCACGAGCTGGAAGCCGTCGTCATCGGCAACGAGGTGCTGGACGCGATGCCGGTGCAGTTGGTCGCCTTCGACGGCGAGGTCTGGCGCGAGCGCGGCGTCGTGTCGCGGGGCGAGGGCTTTGCGTTTGAGGACCGCGACAGCATGCTGCGCCCGCCGCTGGAGACCGGCCTGGTGCCCGGCACCGTGACCGAGATCCACCCGCAGGCCGAGGCCTTCATCGCCACGCTGGCGCGCACGCTCAAGCGCGGCGCGGCCTTCTTCATCGACTACGGCTTTCCTGAGGCCGAGTACTACCACCCGCAGCGCCGCGGTGGCACGCTGATGTGCCACCAGGCCCACCGGGCCGACGCGGACCCGCTGGTGGCCGTGGGCGACAAGGACATCACGGCCCACGTCAACTTCACCGGCATCGCGCTGGCGGGGCAGGACGCCGGTATGGTCGTGCTGGGCTATACCAGCCAGGCCAATTTCCTGCTCAACTGCGGCATCGCCGACCTGCTGCACGGCGCCAGCCTCGGTGAGCGCGCGATGGCCCACCGTCTGCTGGCCGAGCACGAGATGGGCGAGCTGTTCAAGGTGATCGCCTTCGCGCCGCTGAATGCGCCGTTCGACGCGCTGGGTTTCGAACGCGGAGACCGCTCACACAAACTCTGAAAGGGGTGCGTGAATGAAGGCTTGTTGGCTTGTCCTGCTGCTGTGCGGCCCGGCGCTTGCACAGGATCTCAACGTCGGCCGCAGCCTGGCGGCCACCTGCGCCAACTGCCACGGCACGCAGGGCCGGCCACGCGGCCCCGCCATGCCGCCGTTGGCGGGCATGAAGGCTGATGTCATGCTGGAGCTGCTGTCCGACTACCGCCGCGGAGCCCAGCCGGGCACGGTGATGCCGCAGATCGTCAAGGGCTACACGCAGGAGCAACTGCGCCTCGTGACGGCCTACTTTGCCGCCCAGGCGAAGCCATGATCGCGCGCCGCCAACTGATCGCAGCCAGCGGCCTGGCGCTGGCGGGCTGTGCCGCGCCCACCGCGCCCACCGCGCCCGGCCTCGGTCGCGTCGTCGTGGTGGGCGGTGGCTTTGGCGGCGCGACCGCTGCGCGCTACCTGAAGCTGTGGGGTGGCGCCGCCGTCGACGTGACGCTGGTGGAGCGCAACGAGGGTTTCATCTCCTGCCCCATGTCCAACCTCGTCATCGCCGGCGTGCGCGACCCGCTCAGCATCGGCCACGGCTATGCCGGCCTGGAGGCTAAGGGCGTGAAGCGCCTGCGCGGGGAGGTGGTGGGCATCGACCCGGCCACCAAGACGATTCGGCTGGCCGACCGCAGCACGCTGGCCTGGGACCGGCTGGTGCTGGCGCCGGGCATCGCCTTCACGCCGGACGCCGTGCCCGGCCTCGCCGCCGCGCTCGACAGCGGCCGGGCCGTTCATGCCTGGAAGGCCGGTATGCAGACGATCCTGTTGCGCCGCCAGCTCGAAGCCCTGCCCGACGGCGGCGTGGTGTTGATGAGCATCCCAAAGGCGCCGTACCGCTGCCCGCCGGGGCCTTACGAGCGGGCTTGCCTGATCGCCGCGTACCTGCGCCGTGCCAAGCCGCGCGCCAAGCTGCTGGTGCTTGACGCCAACCCCGAGGTGCAGAGCAAGAAGGCGCTGTTCGAGCGCGCCTTCGCGCAGCATCACGCCGGGGTGCTGGAGTACCGGCCCAATGCCGAGCTGAAGGAAGTGGCTGGCGACGTGGCGCGCTTCGAATTCGAGGACATCAAGGCCGACGTGCTCAACCTGATCCCGCCGCAGCGCGCCGGCGAGCTCGCGACGGACTTTGCGAACGTCAACCGCCGCTGGGTGGGCGTGGACTGGCTGACGATGCAGGCCCAGGCAGCGCCGGGCGTGCATGTGGTCGGCGACGCCATCATGTCCGCGTCGGGCATGCCCAAGTCGGGCCACCTGGCCAACCAGCAAGCCAAGCTGGCCGCGGCCGCCGTGCTGCAGTTGCTGAAGGGAGAGGCGGTCAACCCGTCCCCGGTGGTGATGAACACCTGCTACAGCTTCGTCACGCCGGACCAGGCCATGCACGTGGCCTCGGTCCACCAGTACGACGCGGCCGAGCGGACGATGAAGACGGTGCCCGGCTCGGGCGGCGTGTCGGCTGCGGCGAGCGCTGAGGAAGCGGCCATCGCCCTCGGCTGGGCCGAGAACATCTGGGCCGACACACTTGCGCTTTAGCGTCAGCAGGTTCCGGTCACCAGGCGCCGGTGTTGGGCATGGACACCCAGGGCTCGGCCGGCGCCAGCGCCGGGCCCGCCTGCAGCAACTCCACCGAGATGCCGTCCGGTGAGCGCACGAAGGCCATGCGGCCGTCGCGCGGCGGGCGATTGATGGTCACGCCGTGGTCGGCCAGCTTCCGGCAGGCGGCGTAGATGTCATCCACCGCGTAGGCCAGGTGGCCGAAGTTGCGGCCACCGGTGTAGGCCTCGGCCTTGCCGTCGGCATCGGGCCAGTTGTAGGTCAGCTCGACCTGGGCGTCCTCGTCGCCGGGGGCGGCCAGGTAGATCAGCGTGAAGCGGCCGGCTTCGCTGTCGAAGCGCTTGACCTCGCGCAGGCCCAGCGCGTCGCAGTAGAAACGCATCGACGCGTCCACGTTCTCGACGCGGACCATGGTGTGCAGGTATTTCATGGCCGCGATTTTCGCTGCTACTGGCTTTCCGCGACGCGCCCGGGGTTGCTGCTCGGGGCGGCGGACGGTTGACCCCACACACGACGGAAGACCCAGGCCGGGCAGCGGCCGTCGCCCTGGCCCGTGAACCCGCCGGACGGTGCGCAGACGAAGCGGCCGTCGGCGTCGTAGAGCCTGTTGAACTGGTCGCAGCAAAGCGCCATGAAGAGATAGAACCGCTGGCCGTCCGGGCTGTTCATCGGGGTCATGGCGGCCAGCGACTGGGCGGTGACGGGTTCGGTGGAATGGAGGCCGTTCCGGACGACGAAATCGGGTTCGGCCGATTCGGCTTGCGGCGGGGCCTTGACGCTGCTGCAGGCGGCGGCGAGCAGGGCGACGGTCAACCCGGCGATCCAGCGCGCGGGCGAGGTGTGCAAGGGCTTGTGCATAGCGGCGCAGTATCTGTGGCTAACGCGGCTCACGCCGCCGGGGCGGTCGGCACCAGGCCGACCGCACTCGGACAACGCCAGCCATCGCCGAAGCGTCAATAGTCCAGCCACTCCATCGGCGCGACGAGGGCGCCGCCGCGGATGCGCTCCAGCGTGCCCGTCAGCACGTCGATGTTGTTGTCGAAGCTGCCGTGGCTGGCGGCGATCTGGTCGCCGGCCTTGGTGGTGCGCACCTTGGGCGTCGTCACGCGGTTTAGCAGTGCGCCGGCGGGCCAGAGCTTGAGCCAGGCTGCCACGTCGGCATTGGCGCCGCCGGCCCACTGGTCGTCCACCCAAACCGGGTCCGGCTTGACGAGGGCGCGCTCCATGCCCAGCAACGGCTGCTTGCGCACGTCGTCCAGCGCGCGCGACACGAGGTAGAGCAGCGACTTGCCGTAGATGTCGCGCTCGGCCGATGGCAGGCCGTCGGCGCGCTCGTTGGCGTCGGTCAGCACGTGCAGGCGCAGCGCGTTCAGCGACAGCACGCCGGCCTGGCTGGCGGCACCATAGTGCTGCACGGCGAAGCCGCTGGAGCAGGCGGCAGCGTACAGCTCGCAGCTGGCAGCCTGCACGGCGTTGGTCCCGCCCAGTCGCCCCAGCAGGTGGCCCAGAAGGATGGAGCCAGCCGAGTGGCCGATGAGGTGGATCTCCAGCGTCTTGCCGCTCTTGGCCAGCGCGTCGCGCAGTTCGCGCAGCATGCGGGCGGCGAGGTCCAGCACATGGTCGACGGTGCCGCCACCCTCGGCGTTCTCGCGCATCTCGCTCCAGATGCCGCGCGCGAACTGCCGTCCCACGGCCTCGATGGCGCGGTCCTTGGCCTCGGCGGCAGCCTCGCGCAGGCGGTCCATCCAGCCTTCGCTGCGGTCACCGCTGTCGAGGATGCGGTGCTTGAGGTCGTCCAGCATGTCCATCAGCGTCTCGCCGGGGCCGGTCTTCCAGGTGAAGAACAGCGGGTAGACGCCGTTGGCCAGGAAGTAGGGCGCCATCACGCGGATGCGCTGGATGGAGTCGAGTTCGGAGTTCAGCCCACCGTGGGCGTAGATCGCGAGCTTGACGGTCTTGTCGTTCCCGGCCTTGAACCAGGCCGCGGGCCGCTCCACAACGATCTCGCGCGCCAGGCCCTCGCGGTCGCTGCGGGCGCGCGTGAAGTCGGTCGCCATCAGCTGGCCGTCGTTGCCCGAGACCAGGGTGTGCGTGTAGGCCTCGGCGGTGCGCAGCGGCTGGTAGGGCTGGTGCGCGAAGACGTGGTTGAAGGGCCAGGGGTCGTCACGCGGGTTGTCCTGGACGCGCAGCGTGGCACCCACGTCGGCCAAGCCGCGCCCGGCCATGACACGAAAGCCGCTGGCCGCGCGCGCCGACTTCGCGGCCTTGGCGCCGGGTGCGGCCTTGGGCTGGCGGGCCTTCAGGTCGGACAAGTCCTGCGGTACGCCGAGCGCCACGGCCCAGCAGTCGCTGCCGTTGGTAACCCAGTCCTCGTAGCTGAGGACGGCAAAGCCGCTCGCGCCCCAGCCAGTGCCCCAGCTGTTCTGCACGACGAAGCCGTATTCGTTGTAGCCCACCAGCGCAAAGGCATGACCGCCGGTCTTCTGCGCATGGGCCTCGATGCGCGGCAGCCTGTCGTGGCTGGCCGGCATGGGCGAGGCGTCCAGCCCCCAGCCGTCGTGCACGTCGCCGGACACGTAGACGGCGCCGATCTCGTAGATGGCAGCCTGCATGTCGACGACGCTCTTCTTGTCGACGCGGTAGTACACGCCCAGCGGCCGGCGCGTTGCGTCCTCATCCCAGCCGGGCGAAGGTCGCACGAACACGCCCGCGTTGTCGGCGTTGATCGGGTAGGGCCACAGGTTCCACTGGCAGATGCCGTGCTTGTGCCAGCCCTTGAGCGCACCGCGGCAGGAGGAGCCCTCGTAGTCCTGACCCGGCCACTCGTCGTAGAGCTTGGCCAGCTCGTAAATCATGCGCGGGCTGACGGGCTCGGGCAGCTTGGCGCGCGGCGTATCGAGGTGGCGCAGCCAGTAGAGGTAGTTGGTCACGCAGGCCAGGCCGAAGCCGGTGCAGGCGCCCTCGTTGCCCTGGTTGAGGATTCGGCCGGCCTTGACGTAGGCGGGCAGCAGCTTCTTCAGGTCGGCGTCCAGCGGCCAGCGGCCGGGCAGCGAGCGCAGCGGCGGGCGGTAGGGAAGGTCGCGCAGGTCCAGGCGGTCGGGGCGCGCGTCCAGCGACGGGATGGGCGCGGCATCGTTTGCCGGCTTCTTGACAGCAGTCTTGGCGGCGGGCTTCTTGCTCTTTGCCGAGGTGGCCATGGGTGTCTCCGGAGTGATCGCCGGATCATGGCTGCGCGCCCGTGCCGCAACAAGCCTGCATGCGAGACTGATCCCCATGATGAAGGACGTTTGCATCGTCGGCCTCGGGGCCATTGGCGGCTGGCTCGCCGCGCACCTGTCGCGCGTGGCGGGTCTGAACGTCAGCGCGCTGGCGCGGGGCGACACGCTCGCTGCCGTGCGCGAACACGGGCTGCGGCTGGATAGCGGTGGCGCGACCTCGGCCACGCCGCTGCGCGTCAGCAGCGACCCGGCCGAGCTGGGCCCGCAGGACCTGGTCATCCTGGCCGTCAAGGGCCCCGCGATAGCCGGCGTGGCGGCCCAGGTCGCACAGCTGTGCGGGCCGCACACGCGCGTGCTGACGGCGCTGAACGGGCTGCCCTGGTGGTTCACGGCCGGCCTGCCCGTGCCGGGCCTGACGCTGAACAGCGTGGACCCGGACGGCCGCATCGCCGCACTGATCCCGCCCGAGCGCGTCATCGGCTGCGTTGTGCATGCGAGCTGCTTCACCCAGGCACCGGGCTGGGTCAGCCATGTGATGGGCAACGGCCTGCTGATCGGCGAGGCGGCGGGTGGCCCCAGCGAAGCGGTGACCGAGCTGGCCGTGCTGCTCGCGGGCGCCGGCTTTGGTGCCAGGCCCGTGGACAGCATCCAGCGCGAGGTTTTCTACAAGCTGTGGGGCAACATGACCACCAACCCGGTCTCGGCGTTGACGCGTGCGACGACCGACCGCATCCTGGCCGACGCGCTGGTGTGCGAGTTCACGACGGCCATCATGCGCGAGGCGGCGGTCATCGGCGAGCGGGTCGGCTGCCCTATCACGCAGACGCCGCAGGACCGTCACGTCATCACGCGCTCGCTGGGGGCGTTCAAGACGTCCATGCTGCAGGACATCGAGGCGGGCCGCGCGATAGAGATCGATGCGCTGCTGGCGGCACCGCGCGAACTGGCGCAGCAGCTGGGCGTGGCGACGCCAATGCTGGATGCGTTGCTGGGGTTGACTCGGTTGATGGACGTGTGTCGCCTGTAGGTGGCCTAGAAGTGTTGTGACGATGTCGTTTGAGAGGCTTTCCTACTGGCTGTGTGTGGCGGTACTTGCCGGATTGGCTGCCGTGTATTCGCTAAGCCTGGTAGCCATGCTGGCTGATGGTCGGGTCGCGTCTTTCGCGAAAGGCGTCCATCGCATGATCGTGTTTGGCAGCGAGCCTTACGCATTCACGGGGGCCTTGATACCGCATCTCATGTTGAACGGATTCTTTTGGTACGGCGCGTACTGGATCTGGTCCTCACATATCCGCAGCAGGGACAAGTGAACTCAGGACCTTACCTTCGCCCAGCGCTCATGGTCGCGCCAGCGACCGGCGATCTTCAGGTATTTCGGCGAATAGCCTTCGAGCTGAAAGCCGCAGCGCTTCACCAGTGCGATGGACGCCGCGTTGCCCGGCTGGATGTTGGCCTCGACGCGGTGCAGGCCCAGGTCCTTGAACGCATGCCGCACGGCGGCAGTTAGGCCCTGCGTCATCAGCCCGCGGCCCTCGAAGCCGGCGAAGGCGTAGTAGCCAAGGTAGCCGCTGCAGAACGCGCCCAGGATGATCTGGGTCAGGTGGATGGCGCCGGCCAGTTCGCCATCGGCCTCGACGACGAAGCCGTGATGTGCCTTGCCGTCGAAGCGCGCGAGGTGGCGCTCGAAGGCGGCGGCGTCGCAGGGCGGCTGCACCCAAGGGCGGTGCAGCCGGCGGCTGACGCGCGCGGCGGCGGTGAAGGCCGTTGCGTCCGCCGCCGAGACGGGTCGGATCACCAGCACAGTCAACGGCCGAGGGGCGCGATGCCCAGCCAGGCCGCGTGCGCCCAGAACGCGAAAAAGGCCCACAGCGCGATGCCCACGGCGACGGTGGCTGCCGTGCCCGCCACCGTGCCCGGCGCGGGTGCCGGCGCCGGCCGCCGACGCGCCGCGCGGAACACCAGGATGGCCCAGACCAGGAAACTGCCGAACAGCATCACGTCGGCCAGCGTGTTGTTTGCGATCAGGTGGGCAAAGGCCCAGACCTTCACCGACAGCGTCATCGGGTGTTGCAGCCTGGCCTTGAGGTGGTTGCGCGGCACATAAGCCGCGGCCATCAGCACCGCCGCCACCAGCATCATCGCCGCGGCGGCGTGGTTCATGCCGCGGATGGCCGGCCACAGCACGACAGGCTGCTGCCGCGCCTGCGAGAAGCCCCACAGGATCAGCCCGAAGCCTGCGATGGAGACGACGGTGTAGATCCCTTTCCAGGCCTTGTCGCCCAGACGGGCGATCTGCGCGTCGCGCCACTGCGGCGCCAGCGCGCGCGTCAGGTGGATGCCGAGGAAGAGGGCGAGGCCGAGGGCAAGCCAGATCATCGTTTTCTCCGTCAGGTTTGTCGGTCCACGCGCAAGGCGAGCACGACCGAGCTGTTGGTGCGCAGCACGCCGTCGATCTCGCCGATCTCGTCGAGTAGCGCGTCGAGCCGGGCCGTAGTGTCGGCGCGCAGCAGTGCCATGTAGTCGAACTCACCGCTGACGGACGCGAGCTGGCGCAGCTCCGGCAGTTCTGATACGCGCTTGACGACCTCGCGCCCGGCCTTGGGGCTGACGGTGATGCCCACGAAGGCCTGCACGCTGCGGCCGGCCTCGTCGCCGCCCAGCCGCGCCGTGTAGCCGACGATGCGCCCGCTGGCCTCCAGCCGCGCCAGCCGCGCGACGACGGTGGTGCGCGCCACGCCCAACTTGCGGGCCAGCGTCGCCGTGCTTTCGCGCGCGTTGGCCTGCAACAGCAGGATCAGCCGGCGGTCGAGGTCGTCCGGTGGGCTGGTGTTTACCCGTGATTCATCCATAACGACGAATCATCGCGACGAATCGTCGACATAGCAATTGCTTTCGTCGATATGGCGCTTTCTTTCGTCACCGGCCCTGCCTAGAGTGCGGCGCAGTCCAACCCAAGCTACACGGAGCACCCCATGAAGATCGCCCTGCTCGGCGCCGGCCACATTGGCCAGACCATCGCCCGCCTGCTGCACGCCACGGGCGACTACCAGGTCACCGTGCTGGACAAGAACCCCGGCTACCTGAAGGCGCTGGCGGCTGAGGGCATCGCCACGGCAGAAGTCGACAGCGACAACCGCGTGGCGCTGGCCGCCCAGCTGCGCGGCAAGGACGCCGTCGTCAACGCGCTGCCCTACCACCTGGCCATCACCGCCGCCGAGCTGGCGCTGGAGTGCGGCTGCCACTATTTCGACCTGACCGAGGACGTGGCCGCCACCAAGGCCATCAAGGACATGGCCAAGGGCGCCAAGACCGCCTTCATGCCGCAGTGCGGACTTGCGCCGGGTTTCATCGGCATCGTCGCCCACCACCTCGCCAGCGGCTTCGACTCGGTGCGCGACGTGCAGATGCGCGTCGGCGCGCTGCCGGCCTTCCCGACCAATGCGCTGAAGTACAACCTGACCTGGTCGGTCGACGGCCTCATCAACGAGTACTGCCATCCCTGCGAGGCGATCCACGAGGGCGAGACCATCGCTGCGCTGCCGCTGGAAGGCCTGGAGCACTTCAGCCTGGACGGCACCGAGTACGAGGCCTTCAACACCTCTGGCGGCCTGGGCACGCTGTGCGAAACCTGGGCGGGCAAGGTGCGCAACCTGGACTACAAGACCGTGCGCTACCCCGGCCACCGCGACCTGATGCAGTTCCTGCTGGGCGACCTGGGCCTGAAGAGCGACCAGGGCAACCTGAAGGACATCATGCGCAAGAGCATGCCCGCCACCATGCAGGACGTCGTGCTGGTGTTCGTGACCGTCTCTGGCCAGAAGAACGGCGTGCTGCTGCAGGAAGTCTTCGCCCGCAAGATCTTCGCCACGCGTGACGGCGCCCAGCCGCTGTCGGCCATCCAGATCACGACGGCTGCCGGCATCTGCGCCGCGGTGGACCTGTTCCGCGAAGGCAAGCTGCCGCAGCGCGGCTTCGTGCGTCAGGAAGAGGTCAAGCTGCCTGACTTCCTGGCCAACCGATTCGGCAAGGCCTACCAGCAGTCGCGCCAGGTCGAGTCGATTTCCTAAGATGCCGGCCATGAAGCAACAAACCCTCTCTGTTCTGGACGCCCTGGGCGTTCACCTCTCCGGCTCGGGCGACCTGACCGTGCGCTCGCCCATCGATGGCAGCGTGCTGACCCAGCTGCCCACCGCCAGCGCGGCCGACATGAAGGCTGCCGTGGGCCGCGCGCACGAGGCTTTCAAAGCCTGGCGCGTAGTGCCAGCGCCCAAGCGTGGCGAACTGATCCGCCTGTTCGGCGAAGAGCTGCGCGTGCACAAATCCCAGCTGGCCCAGCTCGTTTCGATCGAAGCCGGCAAGGTCACAAGCGAAGGCCTGGGCGAAGTCCAGGAAATGATCGACATCTGCGAGTTCGCTGTCGGCCTCTCGCGCCAGCTGCACGGCCTGACCATCGCCAGCGAGCGCCCCGGCCACCGCATGATGGAGCAGTGGCTGCCGCTGGGTGTCGTGGGCATCATCTCGGCGTTCAACTTCCCCGTCGCCGTGTGGGCCTGGAATTCCGCGCTGGCGCTGGTGGCTGGTGACGCCTGCGTGTGGAAGCCGTCCGAGAAGACGCCGCTGACCGCGCTTGCCACGCAAGCCCTGTTCGAACGTGCATTGAAGGCCTACCGCGCCGCCGGCAACAGCGCGCCTGACGGTCTGTCCGAGCTGGTCATCGGCCGTGCCGATGTCGGTGAAGCGATGGTCGACGACACCCGCGTGGCGTTGGTCAGCGCAACCGGCTCCACCCGCATGGGTCGCGCCGTGGGCCCGCGCGTTGCGGCACGCTTTGGCCGTTCGCTGTTGGAACTGGGTGGCAACAACGCCATCATCGTCACGCCCAGCGCCGACCTGGACCTGGCCGTGCGCGGCATCCTGTTCGGCGCCTACGGTACGGCCGGCCAGCGCTGCACGACAACGCGCCGCGTCATCGTCCACGAGAGCATCCACGACGCGCTGGTGGACCGCCTTGACCGCGCCCGTGCGCAGCTGCCCATCGGCTCGCCCATCGAGGCCGGCACCTTGATCGGCCCGCTGATCGATGCGCAGTCCTTCGACGCGATGCAGTCGGCATTGAAGGCGGCCCGCGAGCAGGGCGGCCAGGTCAGTGGCGGCGAACGCGCGCTGGCCGACCGCTTCCCCGAGGCCTGGTACGCCGTGCCCGCGCTGGTGCGCATGCCGGCGCAGACCGAGGTGGTGTGCCACGAGACCTTCGCGCCCATCCTGTACGCGCTGAAGTACAAGACGCTGGAAGAAGCCATCGCGTTGCAGAACGGTGTGCCGCAGGGTCTGTCGTCGGCCATCTTCACGACGGACCTGCGGGAGGCTGAAGCCTTCATGAGCGCGGCCGGCAGCGACTGCGGCATCGCCAACGTCAACATCGGCACGTCGGGTGCGGAGATCGGCGGCGCCTTTGGCGGCGAGAAGGAAACAGGCGGCGGCCGTGAAAGCGGTTCGGACGCTTGGAAGGCCTACATGCGCCGCACCACCAACACGGTGAACTATTCGAGTGAGTTGCCGCTGGCGCAGGGCGTGAAATTCGACATCTGAGTCGACGTCGTCGGGGCAGGCTGAAAACTGGGCTATAGTCCGGCCTCCCTGAAAGCCCAGGTGGCGGAATTGGTAGACGCACTAGTTTCAGGTACTAGCGGGTAACTCCGTGGAGGTTCGAGTCCTCTCCTGGGCACCAAACGAAAAAGGCCAGCACGAAAGTGCTGGCCTTTGCCGTTTGTGGGCCCGGGAAGTGATGTCCGGTGGACTTTGCTTGAGGGCTTAAAGGGCTTGAAGCTGCGCTTCAAGCTTGTGTCGCGGAACGTGACGGAGCCCCTGCGAAGGTGCCCTCGATGGGCGCCTTAGCGAGTGGTGGTGGCATCCGAATCTGCAGGGTTGGCAGAAAACCACCGCTCCTCAAACGCGCCAGCCGGCACCCCCTTCCCAAACCACCACCCCTGTCCCCAGTCGCAGCCCATCTCTTTCAGAGCGAGCATCTGCGCCTCGGTCTCCACGCCTTCCGCCACCACCGCCATGCCCAGCTCATGCGCCATCGTCACGATGGCCCGGCACAGCGCCAGCGCCTTGCCGCCGCCCTCCAGACCGGTAACGAAGCTGCGGTCGATCTTGACCGTGTCGATGTCGTGGTGCTGCAGATAGCTCAGCGATGAATAGCCGGTGCCGAAGTCGTCCAGCGAGACCGTCAGGCCCGCCTCCCGCAGTGCGCGCAACCGCTCGGCTACCGCCTCGTCGCGCTCCAGCAGCAGGCCTTCGGTGATCTCCACCGCCAGCGCGTCGCCTGGCAGCCCCAGGCTGCGCAGGTGTGCGACCCAGTCCGGCCGCAGCCCGTGGCTGCGTTCGCTGAGGAACTGCACCGGCGACTTGTTGATGCTGATCTGGAACCCTGCGTGCCCCGCCTCGCGCCAGGCCTGCACCTGGGCCGCCGCCTCGCGGAACACCCAGTCGCCGATGTCGACGATGAGGCCGCTGGTCTCGGCCAGCGGGATGAACTGCGCCGGGCTGACTTCGCCCAACTGCGGGTGCGTCCAGCGCAGCAGCGCTTCGGCCTTGCGCGGCGGTGCAGCCGGGTCTTGCAGCGACAGGATGGGTTGGTAGACCAGGCTGAACTGAGCGAGCCGCAACGCCTCGCGCAGCTCGGCCGCCAGCCGGGTGCGGCGCTGGGCTGCCTCATGCAGCGCGGGCGTGAACAGGCTCATGCGGTTGCGGCCGGCGCCCTTGGCCTCGTACAGCGCCAGGTCGGCATGCTTGAACAGCGCCTCGATCTCCACGCCGTCGCGCGGCGCGAGGCTGACGCCGATGCTGGCCGACACGTAGACGCGCTCGCCCGCCACGTCGAAGGCGGCCGACAGTGCCTCCAGCAATGCTTGGCCCGCGCGCGCGGCGGCCGCGGCCGCCTCCGTCGTGGCCAGCAGCACCGTGAACTCGTCGCCGCCCATGCGGGCGACCACGCCCCCGGCCGGCATGCAGTCCTGCAGCCGCCCGGCCACCTGCACCAGCAGCGCGTCACCGACGTCGTGGCCCAGCGAGTCGTTCACCTCCTTGAAATGGTCCAGGTCCACGAACATCACCGCCAGCTCGTCGCCGCGAAGTGCACGCTGGGTCAGCGCGCGCTCGATGCGCTCGCGCAGCGAGCGGCGGTTGGGCAGGCCGGTCAGCGTGTCGACGCGTGCCTGCTGCCAGACCAGCGCTTCCTGGCGCTTGCGGTCGGTGATGTCGGTGTGCGTGCCGACCATGCGCAGCGGTTTGCCCTGCGCATCTCGCGCGATGACCATGCCGCGGCTCAGCACCCATTTCCAGCTGCCGTCCCGGGCCAGCACACGATGCTCGTTGCGGTAGAGCGGCGTGCGGCCGCTGAAATGGTCTTCGCGGTCCCGGGCCATCTGCGCGACATCGTCGGGGTGGGTGCGGGCGTCGAAGGCCTCGGGCGTCGCATCCACGTCGCCGGGCTCGAAGCCGTACAGGCGCAAATAGCGGTCCGAGAACAGCTCCACGCCCTGCTGCACATGCCAGTCCCAGACGCCGTCCCCGCTGCATTCCAGTGCCAGCTTCCAGATCTCGTCGGACTCGCGCAGCCGGTTCTCCGCCGCGCGCCGCGCTGCGATGTCGGTGTGCGTGCCCAGCCACAGCGGCGAGTCCGGCAGGCGCTGGGCCTGGGCCAGCATCCAGGTCGAGCCCAGGCGGTACTCCATCTCGAAACGGCCCGTGGCCTGCGCCGCAGCCCAGCGCGCGGCGAAGGCGGCGCGGTCGTCCGCATGCAGGCAGTCCGCCAGCGGCGTGGGCAGCGCGGGGCGGTGCAGCGCCTCGGCCAGGCGCGCGTTCATCCACAGCAAGCGGCCCTGCGCGTCGGCTTTCCATACCTGCTGGGGCAGGGCGTCAAGCAACGAGGCAAAGTGCACAGGCGAGGGCATTGGCGATGGATACGGGACTCTGGCCCGACTGTATGCGCCACAATCGCGCCCGCCCGAGCCGTTCGGGCGCGTTTTTGGACGAGACCCCCCGCATGAACAAGACCGATCTGATCGAACACCTGGCCGCCAAGCACGAGCTGAGCAAGGCCGAAGCTGGCCGCGTCCTCGAGACCCTGCTGGACGCCATCGTCACCACCGTCAAAAAGGGTGGTGCCGTGTCGATCCCCGGCTTCGGCTCCTTCAAGCAGCACGCTCGTGCTGCCCGCAATGGCGTGAACCCCAGCACCGGCGACAAGATCAAGATCGCTGCCGCCAAGCTGCCCAAGTTCACCGCTGGCGCTGGCTTCAAGGCCGCTGTCGATCCCAAGGCTGCTGCCAAGAAGGCTGCTGCCAAGCCCGCCGCCAAGGCTGCTGCAAAGCCGGCCGCCAAGGCCAAGAAGAAGTAATTCTTCGCAACTGTGAGCTCACGCAGCGGCAACCCCACCATCGTCGACGTCGCCCGCGAAGCGGGCGTGTCGATCAAGACCGTCTCGCGTGTGCTCAACCATGAGCCCGGCGTGCATGAAAGCACCCGGGATCAGGTGCTCAAAGTGGTGGAGGCGCTGCGTTACCGGCCCAAGCAGTCGGCGCGCAGCCTCGCAGGTGGACGGTCGTTCCTGATCGGCCTGCTCTATTACGACCCCAGCGCGATCTTCGTCGGCAGCGTCCAGCAGGGCGCCACGCTGCGCTGTCGCGAGCTGGGCTATCACCTAGTCGTCGAGTCGCTGCACAACGATGCCCCCGACCTGCGCCAGCAGATCGACCGCATGGTGATGGCGCTGCGGCCCGACGGCATGATCCTGACGCCGCCGCTGTGCGACAACCCCGAGGTGCTCGCCGCGCTGCGCGAGAGCGGCACGCCCTGCGTGCTGATGTCGCCTGAGCGCGACCTGCCCGGCGTGCCCTCTGTGCGCATGGACGACGTCCACGCGGCCGAGGAGATCACCAACCTGCTGCTCAGCCTGGGCCACCGCCGCATCGCCTTCATCAAGGGCCCGGCGGACCAGTCGGCCAGCGCGCTGCGCTACCAGGGCTTCGTCAATGCGCTGCGCGCGCATGACATCGAGCCAGATCCGGAGCTGATCCAGCCCGGTTCCTTCACGTTTGCGAGCGGCCGGGATGCCGCCCATCAGTTGCTCAGCCGCCGTCAGAGACCGACCGCCGTGTTCGCCAGCAACGATGACATGGCGCTGGGCGTGCTGGCCGCGGCGCAGCGCCTGGGCCTGCCGGTGCCGGGCGAGTTGTCGGTGGCCGGCTTCGATGATTCACCCACCGCCGCCCTCGTCTGGCCGCCGCTGACCACCGTGCGCCAGCCGGTCGCCGAGATGGAGCGCACCGCGGTGGAGATGCTGGTGTCGGTGCAACGGCCCGATATGCCCTCGCAGGTGGAAGCCGACCTGCACAAGGTGTTGCCGCACGAACTCGTCGTGCGCGACTCGACACGGGCCCGCTGAAGCCGGGCAGGCCACGGCACTCCCCCGCCCGCCGGGCAGGCGCGGCACCGTTCATCCCTGCGCCGCGAACCGCTTCGCGGCACCCGCCAGCATCGTCGTCATCGCGTATTGACAGCGTTGTCAATTTTCAGGGAAGATGAACTTTCTGGATTCCAGGATCCAGCCCATCGGATCGACGCTGGCACTGATTTCAGGAGACTCCTGTGGCTGGCCCCGGTCGCAAGCCTCCACCCTGTTCCCCGCTGGCTCCGCCCGGCGCGTCCCATCGCCATGCATCTCCTCGATCCCGCCCGCATCGACCCCGCCGCCCTCGCGCAGGCTTTCCCTCCCGGCTTCCTTTGGGGTGCTGCCACCAGCGCCGCGCAGATCGAAGGCGCCGCGTTCGAGGACGGCAAGGGCGCGTCCATCTGGGACACCTTCTGCCGCCAACCCGGCCGCATCAACGACGCCTCCGACATCGACGTCGCCTGCGACCACTACCACCGCTTCCGCGACGACGTTGCGCTGATGAAGGGGCTGGGCCTGGACTGCTACCGCTTCAGCTTCGCCTGGCCGCGCGTGCAGCCGCTGGGGCAGGGCGCGTGGAACGAGTCCGGCTTCGCCTTCTACGACCGGCTCATCGACGCGCTGCTCGAGGCCGGCATCCAGCCGCACGGCACGCTCTACCACTGGGACCTGCCGCAGGCGCTGGACGAGGGCATCGGCGGCTGGTTGTCGCGCGATGTCGTGCCGCGCTTCGCCGACTACGCCGCGGAGGTCGCGAGCCGCTTCGGCGACCGGCTGGCCAGCATCGCCACCCACAACGAACCTTGGTGCACGGCCACGCTCGGCTACGAGACCGCACAGTTCGCGCCCGGCCACACCAGCCGCGCCGAGAGCCTGCAGGTGGCCCACCACTTGATGCTCTCGCATGGCGACGCCATTGCCGCGATGCGCGTCTTCACCAAGACCCGGTTGGGCATCGTCCTCAACCACACGCCCTCTTTCCCCGCCACGCCCACCGAGGCCGACCGCCGCGCCGCCCGCATCGACGACGGGCTGAACGTGCGTTGGTACATGGACCCGATCTTTCGCGGTGCTTACCCGGCCGACGCCTTCGACCACGTCGGTGCCGACGCCCCCAAGATCGAAGCCGGCGACCTGGACCGCATCCGCCAGCCACTGGATTTCCTGGGTATCAACTTCTACACGCGCAGCCTGTTTGACGCCGACGGCAAGACCGTTAAGGGCCCGGGTGAGCGCGGCTTCACCGACATGGGCTGGGAGATCGTTCCGGAGGTATTCGCCCAGCACCTGGTGCGCCTGGCCCGCGAGTACTCGCCGCCGCCGATGTACATCACCGAGAACGGCATGGCCAACGCCGACCGCATCGTCGACGGACGCGTGCCGGACAAGGAGCGCATCGCCTACCTGTCCGCCCACCTGCAGGCCCTGGCCACGGCCATGAGCCTGGGCGCCGACGTGCGCGGCTATTTCTACTGGAGCCTGCTCGACAACTTCGAATGGAACTCCGGCTACACCAAGCGCTTCGGCCTCTTCCACGTCGACTACGAGACGCAGCAGCGGCTGGCCAAGGACAGCGCGCACTGGTACCGCGACTTCATCGCCCGCCACCACGCCCGCCGCTGAGCGCGGCCGGCCCTTGGCTGCAGCCCTTCCCGGGCCGCGCCCCTGCGCGTCTCCCGGGTGCCGGGCATGCATTCCTCCGCGTTTGCCCCGACAAAGGCGCGGGATTTCGGTCACGATCAGGCGCTAAGCTCCGAGTTGCGCCGCGCAAGGGGATTTTTCCCAGCGCATAAAAGGCGTGATCGGCCGAATTGACGTATAGCTGGAGGCCGGCTCAGGTATATCGGCAGTGGTGCCTAGCTTGAGTCGAGTCGAGGGGTGCCCGCGCGCACGGGTTTGAGCGAATGCAGGATAGAACAAACGATCCGCTGATTGATGTCAGCCAGTTGACCGTGGGGATGTTCATTCATCTCGACCTGGGCTGGATGTCGCACCCGTTCCCGTTGTCCAGCTTCAAGATCGCGTCCAGCGACCAGTTGCTGATCCTGCGCCGCCTCGGCCTGACCCAGGTGCGCTGGAGCCCCGCCAAGAGCGACCTTTCCCTGCAGGGTGACCAGCCGACTGAAATCGGCGCCCCCGCCGAGGTCGCTGCGGGCGCCGACTCCTCCGAGCCCAGTCCCGAGGAACTGGCCCGCGAGGCCCACCGCCGCGCGCTGGCCGCCCAGCGCGAGGCGCTGCGCCTGTGCGAGGAGCAGTACGGCGAGGCCTCCGACGGCTTTCGCGGCGTCATGGACCTGGTGCAAAGCGACCCTCACCAGGCCCGCACCCAGGCCGAGAGCCTGACGGCCGCGCTGCTGGACAAGATGCTGGTCGAGGGCGACCTCAACATGCGCCTGCTCAACGAGGCTGCCGGCGACCGCTCCACCGCGCATGCGCTCAACGTCTGCATCATTGCGCTGCTGCTCGGTCGCGCCTTCGGCCTGGGCCGCGACGAGATGATGGACCTGGGTGTCGGCTCGCTGCTGCACGACGTCGGCAAGCTGGAAGTCGCCGCGCGCCTGCGCCACCGCGATGAAAGCTTCACCGCTGCGGAGACCCAGGCCTACCAGCAGCACGTCGTCAAGGGTGTGGCCATCGCCCAGACCATGGGCCTGGCGCCTGGCCCGCTGCTCATCGTCGCCCAGCACCACGAGCACGCCGACGGCAGCGGCTTCCCGCAGCGCATCAACATGGACCGCATGAGCACCGGTGCGCGCATCGTCGCCCTGGTCAACCGCTTCGACGGCCTGTGCAAGCCGCTCATCACCTCCAAGGCAATGACGCCCCACGAGGCGCT
>JACPYV010000144.1 GCA_016195825.1 Burkholderiales bacterium
CTGGCCGTCACCACGACCGAACAGGTAGGTGTTGTTGCCGTAGCCGCCGTCCAGGTAGTCGTTGCCCGCACCACCGTCCAGCGTGTCGTTGCCGTTGCCACCGTACAGCGCGTCGTTGCCGTCACCGCCAACCAGGCGGTCGTTGCCGTCATTGCCGCTGAGGATGTCATCGCCACGGCCGCCGGTGAGCACGTCGGCGCCGTTGGTGCCGCGCAGGTTGTCGTTGGCCTCGGTGCCGGCACTCATCAGCTCGACGAGACGGGCGATGTTCCAGACCGTGCCGTCGGCAAAGGTGGCCTGCTGCAGCGGGTTGTAGTAGTTGCCGGGATCGTCGCCGTAGAAGAAGAAGTTGGCCGTGATGCGGTCGTTGCTGCCGATGATGGCGAACTCCAGACCGTTGACGCCGCCGCTTTGGGTCTCGTAGACACGGCGCACGCTCACGTCACCCGGTAGCACGTCGGCGCGGAACTGCAGCGTGTTGAGCTTGCCGGCCGTGGTGTCGTAGCGGTAGCCGATGGTGTCCTGGCCGTCGCCGCGGCCGAAGACGTAGGTGTTGTTGCCCGCGCCGCCGTCCAGGTAGTCGTTGCCCGCACCGCCGTCCAGCGTGTCGTTGCCGTCTTCGCCGTAGAGGGCGTCGTTGCCGTCCTCGCCGTAGATCACGTCGTTACCGCCGCGGCCAGCCAGCGTGTCGTTGCCGGCACCGCCGTGCATCTCGTTCGCGGCGCCGGTGCCGGCGACGTTGTCGTCAGCCGGGGTGCCTGCCAGCAGCGTGGCCACGAGGTAGGCGACGTCCCATTCGGTACCGTCGGCGAAGCGAACCTTCTGCAGCGAGTTGTAGGGGTCGCCGGCAGGATTGTCTGAGCGCAGGAAGCCGTTGAAGGTGATCTTGTCGGTTGTACCGACGATGCTCAGCTCCAGCGCGTTGTTGTTGCCACCCCAGTAGTTGTCGTAGACCTGCTTGAGGGCGATGTCGCCCGGCACCACGCCGGCCTTGAACTGCAGCGTGTTGACGTTGCCACCGGTGTTGTAGCCAAAGTAGACACGGTCCTGCCCATCGCCGCGGCCGAACAGGATGGTGTCGCTGCCGTAGCCGTCCTGCAGCGTGTCATTGCCCGCGCCGCCATCCAGCACGTCGTCGCCGTAGCTGCCGTTGAGCGAGTCGTCGCCAGCGCCACCAGTGAGCGCGTCGTTGCCGTAGCCGCCATCGATGCTGTCGTTGCCGTCGCCGCCGCTCAGGGTATCGGCGCCGTTGCCGCCTGAGATCGAGTCGTTGCCGGCGCCGCCACTGACCTGGTCATCGCCGTCGTCACCCGACAACGCGTCGTTGCCCGGCCCGCCGTCGATGACGTCGTTGCCCGCACCGCCACCGATGGTGTCGTTGCCCAGGCCGCCGCTGAAGTTGTCGTTGGCGATCGTGCCGTGCACGTTGTCGTCGCCATCGGTGAAGGTCTGGCTCTCGGCGATCAGCGTCGCCAGATCCCACTCGGTGCCGTCGTCGAAGCGGACCTTCTGCAGCGAGTTGTAGGGGTCGCCAAGCGCGTTGTCCGAGCGCAAGAAGCCGTTGAACGTGATCTTGTCGGTCGTGCCGACGATGCTCAGCTCCAGCGCGTTGTTGTTGCAACCCCAGTAGTTGTCGTAAGCCTGCCTGACCACGACGTCGCCCGGCGCCACACCGGACTTGAACTGCAGCGTGTTGACGTTGCCGCCGGTGTTGTAGCCAAAGTAGACACGGTCCTGCCCATCGCCGCGGCCGAACAGGATGGTGTCGCTGCCGTAGCCATCCTGCAGCGTGTCATTGCCCGCGCCGCCATCCAGCACGTCGTCGCCGTAGCTGCCGTTGAGCGAATCGTCGCCGGCACCACCGGTGAGCGTGTCGTTGCCGTAGCCGCCATCGATGCTGTCGTTGCCGTCGCCGCCGCTGAGGGTATCGGCGCCGTTGCCGCCGGACATCGTGTCGTTGCCAGCGCCGCCGATGACCTGGTCGTCGCCGTCGTCACCCGACAAGACGTCGTTGCCCGGCCCGCCGTCGATGACGTCGTTGCCGCCCGCGCCCGAGATCGTGTCATTGCCCAGGCCGCCGCTGAAGGTCTCGTTGGCCACGGTGCCGCGCCAGACGTCGTCGCCATCGGTGCCGATGTACAGCCGCGCCAGAATGGCCGCGATGTCCCATTCGGTGCCGTCTTCGAAGCGCACCTTCTGGATGCCGCTGTAGACGTTGTTCGGGTCGTCGTTGATGAAGAAGCCGTTGACCGAGATCTTGTCGGTCGTGCCGGCGATGCTCAGCTCGAGCGCGTTGTTGCCGCCCCACCAGTTGTCGTAGGCCTGCTTGAGGCGGATGTCCCCGGGCAGAACGCCGGCCTTGAACTGCAGCGTGTTGACGCGCGCCTGGCCGCCGTTGTAGTTGTAGTAAAGCCGGTCCTGGCCGTCGCCGCGGCCGAACAGGAAGGTGTTGCTGCCATAGCCGGCGTTCAGCGTGTCGTTGCCGGCGCCGCCATCCAGCGTGTCATTGCCATCGCCGCCGTCCAGGCTGTCGTCGCCCTCGCCGCCGAACAGCTGGTCCGCGCCAGCCTCGCCGTACAGCGCGTCGTTGCCGGCGCCGCCGTAGACGACGTCGTCACCACCGGCGCCGTTCAGTGTGTCGTTGCCAGTGCCGCCGTAGAGGGTGTCCGCACCGCTGCTGCCGCGCAGGTTGTCGTCACCCGGCGTGCCAGCAAACAGCATGCCCAGGATGGCCGCGGCGTCCCACTCGGTGCCGTCGTCGAAACGCACGCGCTGCACGCCGGCGTAGACATTGGTCGGGTCGTCGTTGATGAAGAAGCCGTTGACGGTGACCTTGTCGGTCGTGCCGGCAATGCTCAGCTCCAGCGCGTTGTTGCCGCCCCACCAGTTGTCGTAGGCCTGCTTGAGGACGATGTCGCCCGGCGTGATGCCTGCCTTGAAGACCAGCGTGTTGATGCGCGCCTGGCCGCCGTTGTAGTTGTAGTAGAGCCGGTCCTGGCCGTCGCCGCGGCCGAAGACGAAGGTGTTGCTGCCGTAGCCACCATTCAGTGTGTCGTTGCCCGCGCCGCCCTCCAGCGTGTCGTTGCCGTCGCCGCCGTCCAGCGTGTCGTTGCCGTCGTCGCCGAACAACTGGTCTGCGCCGGCCTCGCCGTACAGCGCATCGTTGCCCGTGCCGCCACGCACGATGTCGTCACCGCCGGCGCCGTTGAGCGTGTCGTTGCCGGCGCCACCGGTGAGGGTGTCCGCCGCGGTCGTGCCGCGCAGGTTGTCGTCGCCGGGCGTGCCAGCCAGCAGCAGGGTGACGATCTGGTTGGCCGACCATTCGGTGCCGTCGGCGAAGCGGACCTTCTGGATGCCAGCGTAGACGTTGGCCGGGTCATCGCCGATGAAGAAGCCGTTGACGGTGACCTTGTCGGTCGTCCCGACGATGCTCAGCTCCAGCGCGTTGTTGCCGCCCCACCAGTTGTCGTAGACCTGCTTGAGGGCGATGTCGCCCGGGGCCACGCCGGCCTTGAACTGCAGCGTGTTGGTGCGAACCTGGCCGCCGTTGTAGTTGTAGTAGAGCCGGTCCGAGCCGTCGCCGCGGCCGAACAGGAAGGTGTTGCTGCCGTAGCCGGCATTCAGCGTGTCGTTGCCCGAGCCGCCTTCGAGGAAGTCATTGCCGTCGCCGCCGTCGAGGGTGTCGTCACCGGCGCCGCCGTAGAGGCTGTCATTGCCGCCTACGCCGCTGAGGCTGTCATTGCCGGCCCCGCCGTTCAGCAGGTCGGCACCCGCGCCACCGGTGTAGTTGTCGTTGCCGGCCGTGCCCATGCCCAGCATGAACAGCAGCTGCGACACGTCCCAGACCGTGCCGTCGGCGAACGTGACCTTCTGCAGGCCGTTGAACTCGTTGGCCGGCGTGCCGCCGTACAGGAAGCCGTTGAAGGTGATGACGTCGGCCGTGCCGTTGATCGTCAGCGCCAGGGCCACGCTGCCGCCGGCCTGGCTGTCGACCGCGCGCGCGACGCTGACGTCGGTAGGCAGCACGCCGCTCTTGAACTGCAGCGTGTTGACCTTGCCGAGGTTGGGGTCCGAATAGGACTGCACATTCGTCGCACCATCGCCCCGGCCGAACAAGTAAAGGTTGTTGCCGACGGAGGGGAAGATGTCGTGGCCCACGACGGGCGCGGCGGCGGCCGTGGCCTGGATCGCGACCGAGAGCGGCGTGTTGCCGCTGTAGAAGCTGCCGTTGTTGCCGACCGCGAAATCCAGGGTCTCGCCGCTCGCCATCTGCAGCGGCGCGAACGTGAACACCGACGCGTCGTTGGTGCTGGCGAAGTACTGCAGTGGCTGCAGCAGATTGCCGTTGCGCACGACGCTGCCGCTCATCGAGCCGCTGTCGCCGGCGAAGAACTGGCCGGTCACGGTGTACAGCCCGGCGGCGGGCGCTGTGAACCGCAGGATCGCGTAGTCGCCATTGGCGGTCGGGCCCGGATGCAGGGCGATCTGGCCCGCGCCGACGCCGTACTGGGCGTTGCCGGACGTGTTCTTCCACGCCGCGGGCGTGCCCAGGGTCACATAGCCGGCCTTGTTCCAGGCCGAGCCCGAGACCACGTCGAAGGGCGTCAGCGCGTAGCCGGCACCACCCTGGGCCGAGTAGCCGTAGGTCCACGCGCCGGCGGGATTGCCCGAGGTCTTGAAGTCAGCGGTGGCGTCGTACGAGGTGACCTCATTGGCCGCGGTCGTGTTCGACGCCAGCGCCCGGCGCTGCGGCGCGGTCTCGATGAGGCTGGGCAGCTCGTCGGCGCTCCAGCGCGTGCCGTCGGCGAAGGCCACGGCCTGCACCGGGTTGGCGTCAGTGAAGAAGCCACGGATCTGCACGCGGTCGGCGCTGCCGCGCAGCGCCAGCTCCAGCGCGGTAGCCTCGCCGGTGCTGTCGTCGACGACACGGCGCACCGCCACGTCGGCCGGCGCAACGCCTTGCCCTAATTGCAGCAGGCCCGTCGCGTTGTCGCCGGCGGCACGTGCGTCCACCCAGGCCGCGCCCTCGCCACGCTCGAAGGCGTAGACCTTGGGTGCCGCCGCCTCGCCCTGCGTGGCCAGCAGGTGCACGGCCGGCAGCGCATCGGCCGACAGCAGCAGCTTGGGCTCCAGCGTCTCGATCTTCCAGGGCTCGGGCTTTTTAGCTTCGACGCGCGTGGACGCGTTCTTGGAGGCACGACGCAGAGCGGCCGCCGCACGGGCGCGCAAGGACTTGATCGACATTCTGAAACCCTCGGAAAGTTCGTCTCGCCATGCCGCTGTTTCAAGCAGTTACAGACGACGAACGTCCCGCCCGACCCAGCAATGGCCGGCGGATTCTGGGGTTCAGGTCGTGACAGATTTACGGTTCTTCACCTGCAAACAAGGGGGTGCTGCTCGTCGAAAGCGACAGCCTCCCCCTAGGTCTTGGGAGAACTCGTCAGCGCTTGAGCGCCGTCAAACGCCCCGGGCGCGATCCGCCGCGAACTGCACGCGCCAGGCCTCGAAGCGGCCGGCGTCCAGCGCTTCGCGGATCTCGCGCATCAGATTCAGGTAATAGTGCAGGTTGTGCACGCTGGTCAACATGGGGCCCAGCATCTCGCCACAGCGGTCCAGGTGGTGCAGGTAGGCGCGGCTGAAGCCCTTGCAGCATTCGCAACCGCAGGTTTCATCCACCGGCTTTTCGTCGGTCTTGTAACGCGCGTTGCGCAGCCGCAGGTCGCCAAAGCGGGTGAACAGGTGACCGTTGCGCGCGTTGCGGGTGGGCATCACGCAGTCGAACATGTCGATGCCCTGGCTCACGCCTTCGACGAGGTCCTCCGGCGTGCCCACCCCCATCAGGTAGCGCGGCTTGTGAGCCGGCAGCTGGTGGCCGGTGTGTGCCAGGATGCGCTGCATCTCGGCCTTGGGCTCGCCCACCGACAGCCCGCCGATGGCGTAACCGGGCAGGTCCAGCTCGGCCAGGCCGGCCAGCGACGCGTCGCGCAGCTGGGTGAACATGCCGCCTTGCACGATGCCGAACAGCGCATTCGGGTTTTCCAGGCGCTCGAACTCGGTGATGCAGCGCCTGGCCCAGCGCAGGGACAGCTCCATCGACGACTTGGCCTCGCGCTCGGTCGTCAGCACGCCCTTGGACTCGTAGGGCGTGCACTCGTCGAACTGCATGACGATGTCGGAATTGAGCACCGTCTGGATCTGCATGCTGACCTCGGGCGTCAGGAAGAGCTTGTCGCCGTTGACCGGTGACGCGAACTTGACGCCCTCCTCGCTGATCTTGCGCATCGCGCCCAGGCTCCAGACCTGGAAGCCGCCGGAGTCGGTCAGGATGGGCTTGTTCCAGCTCTCGAAGCGGTGCAGGCCGCCGAACTGCGTGACCACGTCCAGGCCCGGCCGCATCCACAGGTGGAAGGTGTTGCCCAGGATGATCTGGGCGCCCATCTCCTCCAGCGAGCGCGGCGTGACGCCCTTGACCGTGCCATAGGTGCCGACGGGCATGAAGATGGGCGTCTGCACGACGCCATGGTTCAGGGTCAGCGTGCCGCGGCGGGCGCGGCCTTCGGTCTTGAGGAGGTCAAACTTCAGCATGGGAGGCGGATTGTCGCAGCGCGGCTAGACTGGGTCGCAGCCGATGGAGGTGGGGATGACGGGCCTGCGTGACGCGGTCTTGACAGGGTGCCTGGCGCTCGCGGCGCTCGCCGGCGCAGCCGAGCCCTGCGGGCCCTACCGGGTGGGGCTGCGCGAATACCCGCGCCTCTACCAGCGCGACGCCGACGGCCGCTTCGGCGGCCTGGACAAGGACTTCTTCGACGCGCTGGCCGAACGCAGCGGCTGCAAGCTCGAATTCCATCTCGAATCGCAGCCGCGGCTGTGGCTGAGGCTGACGCGGGGCGACATCGACCTGGCGAGCTGGGTGGTGCCCAGCGAGCAGCGTGCCGCCGTCGTGCGCGTCATCCCGTTGATCAGCGGCCGCATGATGGCCGTGACCTGGCGTGATGCCGGCGTGCCCAGCGAGGCCGCCTTCCTGGCGGACCCGACGCTGCGCGCCGTCGCCATCCGCCAGTCGCTGTACGGCCCCGGCTATGACCCCCTGCTGGCCCGGCTGCGCGGCCAAGGCCGGCTCAGCGAAGTGGCGGATTTCGACAACGCGCTGCGCGCGTTCACGGGCCGGCGCGTGGCGCTGATGCTGGCCTACCCCTGGAGCCTGATCGGCCAGCCGGCCGACTTCATGGCCCAGATCCAGCTGACCGACTGGCATGCCGCCGCGCCCGCCACGGCCTCGGGCCTGGCCTTGTCGCACAAGACGGTGCGCGAGGCCGACATGCAACGGCTGACGGTGGCGCTGCAAGCGATGCGCCAGGACGGCAGCCTGGCCCAGATGCTGGGCCGGCACCTGCCGATGCACACAGTGAAGCTGCTGCCGCCCTGAGCGGCTCAGTCGCGCTTGAGCAGCATCGCGTCGCCGTAGCTGAAGAAGCGGTAGCGCTCGCGGATGGCGTGGCGGTAGAGCGCCATCACCAGCTCGTGCCCGGCAAAGGCGCTGACCAGCATCATCAGCGTGCTCTTGGGCAGGTGGAAATTGGTCACCAGGCGGTCCACGACGCGGAACCTGAAACCCGGCGTGATGAAGATGTCGGTCTCGCGCGCACCGGCGGCGAGCTCGCCCGCGCGCGCGGCGGATTCCAGCGCGCGTAGCGTCGTCGTGCCGACGGCCACCACCCGGCCGCCACGGGCGCGGCAGGCTGCCACCGCGTCCACCGTGGCCTGCGGCACCTCGAACCACTCGCTGTGCATCTTGTGCTCGGCAAGCGTCTCGACGCGCACCGGCTGGAAGGTGCCGGCGCCGACGTGCAGCGTCACATGCGCCGTCGACACGCCGCGCTCTGCCAGGCGGGCCAGCAGGGCCTCATCGAAGTGCAGCGCCGCCGTCGGCGCGGCCACGGCGCCCGGCTCCTTGGCGAACACGGTCTGGTAGCGGCGCTCGTCGTCCGCGTCATCGGCATGAGCGATGTAGGGCGGCAGCGGTACATGGCCGTGGGCCTCCAGCAGCGCGAAGGGGTCGCCGGCAAAGCGCAGGTGGAAGAGGCCGTCGTCCGGCCCGCAGCGGCCCAGCACCTCGGCATCGAAAGCCTCTGCGAAGCGCACCCGGCTGCCGGGCTTGGGGCTCTTGCTGGCACGCAGGTGCATCCACACCTCCTGCGTGCCGGGCAGCACGCGCTCGACCAGCGCCTCGACCGAGCCGCCGGTCGACTTGACCCCGTAGAGCCGCGCCTTGATGACGCGGGTGTTGTTGAAGATCAGCAGGTCCCCCGCGGCCAGCAGGCTGGGCAGCTCGCGGAACACGCGGTCCACGGCGGCCGACCCGGTTGCATCCAGCAGGCGCGAGCCGCTGCGCTCGGGCGCCGGGTGCTGGGCGATCAGTTCGGGCGGGAGATCGAAATCGAAGTCGGCGACCGTGTAGGCCGGCGCGGTGGGGGAGTTCATGGACGCGTTTGAGGGCCGGACGGACCCGTGCCAAAGGGTCAGCATTGTCCATCGCCCTCTGTTGACGCACCTCAAAGTCCGCGCTGCCGGCCGGTGGGAGCATGGCTGCAGGAGGTTCCATGAGCACAGCCTTGACCCCGGGACAACACGCACTGCTGGAGAGCGAACTGCGGCTGGCGCGCCAGCGCGTCGAGCTGGCGCTGAAGGCCCAGCTCGACGGCCAGGGCCGCGTGGCCCACGCGGCCGCCCTGCTCGCCGACGACCCCAGCGATTGGCGCGAACACGAGGCCGACCGCGAAGTCGACCAGGCGCGAAGCGACCGGCTGCTGGTCGAGTTGGGCGACATCGACGACGCGTTGATGCGCCTGCGACAGCCCGGCTACGGCCGCTGCATCGACTGCGCCGCCGTCATCCCCTTCGACCGCCTGCAGCGCCAGCCACAGGCCCTGCGCTGCCTCGACTGCCAGACCGCCGCCGAGACCGCACGCTGACCCCCACCCCCGCATTTCTCAGGAGACTCTCACATGTTCCACGCCGTCATCCACCTCGACCACCACCACGCCCAGGTGCTGCATTTCGACGCCCACCAGGTGCACGCCGCCCGCATCGAGCCCCACCATCGGCGCGCCGCCGGCCACGACGAGCAGGCAGAGCACGCGCTCTTCGCCGCCGTCTGCCAGGCGGTGCAGGACACGCCTGAAGTGCTGGTGACCGGCTCACACCCGGTCATCGGCGAGTTCCGCCACTACGTCGAGGCGCACAAGCCGCAGTTGGCCCCTCGCATCGCCGACTACCGGCCCGCTGCGCCGCTCAGCCAGGGCCAGATGCTGGCGCTGGCCCGCCAGTTCTTCAACGCCTTCGACCGCATGGCCGGCGTGCCGACACCCACCTGAGCCGGCCCGCGGGCGGCAAGCCGCGCCTTTTTCCACGCCAGGGCGGCCTCGGTCACGACGCCGTCAGATGCCGCGGCATAGACTCGCGCGGCCCTGTCAACCGCCCCCCGTGAAGCGCCGCGCCTGCCTTGCCCTGACCGCCCTTGCCGGGCTCTGCCCGACGGCCTTCGCGGCTCAGCCGGCACGCCTGCTGCTGGGCTTCACTGAGAACCTGCCGCCGCTGAACTACCTGGACGGGGCCGATCCGCAGGGCTTCAGCGTCGAGTTGCTGCGCATGGTGGCGGCAACTGCCGGGCTGCCGCTGGAACTGCAGGTCCTGCCCTGGCAGCGCGCTGTGCAACAGGCCGAGGCCGAACCCGCCAGCGTGCTGTTCTCGCTGACGCGCACGCCCGAGCGCGAAGCCCAGTTCCAGTGGGTCGGCCCCATCGCGCAGCGGCGCATCCTGATCTACCGGCTGGCCAGCCGCGGCGACCTCCGGCTGAACCGGCTGGAGGACCTTGGCGGCGCGCGCATCGGCGTGGTGCGCGAGTCCGCCACCGACCGCCAGCTGCAGGCCGCCGGGCTGAAACCTGGTGTCGAGCTCGAACAAGGTCTGGACGACGCCACCAACCTGCGCAAGCTGCTGGCCGGCCGCATGGAGTTCGTGACACTGCTGGACTGGGCCGCAGCCTGGAACCTGCGCCAGCTGCGGCTGCCCTACGAGACCCTGCAGGTCGCGCTGGAGCACGACACGACCAAGGCCTACTGGTACGGCCTGCGCCCGGATGCCGACCCCGCGCTGGTGAAGCGCCTGCAGGCTGCGCTGGACACGATCCGGCGCGACGGCCGCTACGACCGCCTGAGGCAGCGCTACTTCCGCTGAGGCAGCCGAGGGGGCCGGCACAATGCCGGCCATGCCCGAGGCCAGTGCCAAATCCGCCCCTCAAAAAGCGATGGAAAAGCTCGGCCTGGTGCGAGACATCGACCTCGCCCTGCACCTGCCGCTGCGCTACGAAGACGAGACGCGCATCACGCCCATCGCCGCGCTGCAGGACAACGAGCCTGCCCAGGTGGAGGCCGTCGTCGTCGACTGCCAGGTGGAGATGCGCAGCCGCCGCCAGCTGCTGGTGCGCGTGAAGGACGACTCGGGCAGCCTGCTGCTGCGCTTCCTGCACTTCTACCCGTCGCAGCAGAAGCAGATGGCCGTCGACACCCGGTTGCGCGTGCGTGGCGAGGCGCGCATCGGCTTCTTCGGCCGCGAGATGGTGCACCCGGTCGTCAAGGTCGTCGACGAGGACACACCGCTGGCGCAGTCGCTGACGCCGGTGTACCCGGCCTCGGCCCAGCTGCCCCAGGCCTACCTGCGCAAGGCCGTGGCCTCGGGGCTGGCGCGGGCGGACCTGCGCGAGATCCTGCCGGCCGGCGTTGTGCCGCGTGGCCTGCCCAGCCTGAAGGATGCGC
>JACPYV010000153.1 GCA_016195825.1 Burkholderiales bacterium
ATGGTGGCGGCGGCGGTGCAGGGCCTGGGCCTCGTGCAGGTGCCCGACAACATCGCGGCCGAGGCCCTGGCCAGTGGTGCCGTCGTCGAGGTGCTGGCGGCCTGCCGGCCGGCAGCCATGCCAATCAGCGTCGTCATGCCGACCGTTCGCCTGCAGCCGCCGCGCGTGCGCGTGCTGCTGGAGGCGCTGGCGGCGATGAAGACCTTCTGAGGCCTCAGCGCCCCAGGCCCAGTCGCTTGCAGAGCTCCAGCGTCAGCGCGCTCTGGTTCAGCGTGTAGAAGTGGATGCCCGGCGCGCAGCCATCGATGAGGCGCTCGCACAGCCGCGTGATGACGTCCAGGCCGAAGGCGCGGATGCCGGCCGAGTCGTCCATGAAGCCTTCCATCTTCATCTGCACCCAGCGCGGGATCTCGATGCCGTCGCGCTGCGCGAACTGGGCGATGCGGCCGTAGTTGTGAAAGGGCATGATGCCCGGCACGATGGGCTGGGTCACGCCCAGCTTGCGCGACTCGTCGACGAAGTGGAAATAGGCGTCGGCGTTGAAGAAGAACTGCGTGATCGCGCCGTTGGCGCCGGCCTGCATCTTGTCGGCGAAGTGCTGCAGGTCCTTGGCCGCGTAGCGCTGCTGCGGATGCACCTCGGGGTAGGCGGCCACCTCGATGTGCCAGTCGGCGCCCTGGGTCTCACGGATGAAGCTGACCAGCTCCGACGCGTAGCGAAACTCGCCCGCCGTGGCTGTGCCGCTGGGAAGGTCGCCGCGCAGCGCGACCACGCGGCGGATGTCCTGCGCGCGGTAGGTGGCCAGGATCTCGGCGATGTTCTGGCGCGTGGAGCCCACGCAGCTCAGGTGCGGCGCGGCGTTGAAACCGGCCGAGGCGATGTCCATCACCGCGTTCAGCGTCTTGTCGCGCGTGGAGCCGCCGGCACCGTAGGTGACGCTGAAGTACTGCGGCGACAGCGCGCCCAGCTCCTGCACGACGGCCTTGAGCTTCTCGACGCCGATGGGCGTGTTGGGAGGGAAGAATTCAAACGAGACTGGAGTGCTCATCGGGAGGCGTGTAGAAAGAATTCGCGGTTGCCATCACCGCCGGTGATGGGGCTGTCGAAGTAGTCCAGCACCTTGAGGCCGAGGGCCGTGCAGGCCAGGCGCACGCGGGCTTCCAGTCTCGGGTAGTCGGCCTCGTCCTTGACGAGACCGCCCTTGCCCAGGGCTTGTGGCCCCAGTTCGAACTGCGGCTTGATGAGCACGAGCAGGTGGCCGTGCACTTCCAGCCAAGGCAGCAACTCCGGGAGGCTGCCGACCATAGAAATGAAACTCAGGTCGCCGACGATCAGCGTGAAGCCGCCCGTCGGCGCGTGTTGGCGCAGCACGCCCAGCTCGCGCACATGCACGCCTTCCAGCGCCGTCACGCGCGCGTCGGCCTGCAGCCGTGCATGCAGCTGGCCATGGCCCACGTCCACGCCGACAACATGCCGCGCGCCATGCGCCAGCAGGCAGTCGGTGAAGCCACCGGTGCTCTGGCCCACGTCCAGCACGATCTGGTTGGCGGCGTCGAAGCCGGTGTGCCTGAGCGCGCCTTCCAGCTTCAGCCCGCCGCGCGACACGTAGCGCAGCTCCGCGTCGTCGGTGACGCGCAGCTGCGCCGTCCCGGGCAGGTCCTCACCGGCCTTCTTAAGCACAGCCCAGCCGGTGGGCGAGGCCCATTCGGCGGCGGCGTTCAAGATCAGGCGCTGCGCGACCGAGCGGGTCGGCGCAAGGCCCTGGGCAACGAGGAGCTGGTCAGCGCGCATCCCGGTTCAATAGCGGTAGGTGTCCGCCTTGAACGGGCCTTCGGTGGTCACGCCGATGTAGGCTGCCTGCGCCGGGCTCAGCGTGGACAGCTGGGCATTCAGCGTGGTCAGCTGCAGGCGGGCCACCTTCTCGTCCAGGTGCTTGGGCAGCACGTAGACCTGGCCGACGGCGTACTTGTCCTGCTGCGCGAACAGCTCCACCTGGGCCAGCGTCTGGTTGGCGAAGCTGGAGCTCATCACGTAGCTGGGGTGGCCGGTGCCGCAGCCCAGGTTCACCAGGCGGCCCTTGGCCAGCAGGATGATGCGCTTGCCGTCCGGGAAGATGACGTGGTCAACCTGGGGCTTGATCTCATCCCAGACGCAGCCTTCCAGGCCCGCCACGTCGATCTCGTTGTCGAAGTGGCCGATGTTGCAGACGATGGCGTTGGCCTTCATCTGCTCCATGTGGGCGCGAGTGATGACGTCGCGGTTGCCGGTGGCGGTGACGAAGATGTCGGCCTTGTCGACGGCGTATTCCATGGTCACGACGCGGTAGCCCTCCATCGCGGCCTGCAGCGCGCAGATGGGGTCGATCTCGGTGACCCAGACCTGGGCCGACAGCGCACGCAGCGCCTGAGCCGAGCCCTTGCCCACGTCGCCGTAGCCGGCCACCACGGCGATCTTGCCGGCCACCATCACGTCGGTGGCACGCTTGATGGCGTCCACCAGGCTCTCGCGGCAGCCGTAGAGGTTGTCGAACTTGCTCTTGGTGACCGAGTCGTTGACGTTGATGGCGCGGAACTTCAGCGTGCCCTTGGCGGCCATCTCGTTGAGACGGTGCACGCCGGTGGTGGTTTCCTCGGTCACGCCGATGATCTCGGCGCTCTTGCGGGTGTACCAGGTCGGGTCCGTGGCCAGCTTGGCCTTGATGGCGGCGAACAGGATGCGCTCCTCCTCGCTGCCCGGGTTGGCCAGCACCGACAGGTCGGTCTCGGCCTTCTGGCCCAGGTGCATCAGCAGCGTCGCGTCGCCGCCGTCGTCCAGGATCATGTTCGGGCCTTCGCCGGCCGTGTTGGCGGCGCCGAAGTCGAAGATGCGGTGGGTGTAGTCCCAGTAGTCCTCCAGCGTCTCGCCCTTGTAGGCGAACACCGGCGTGCCCTTTGCGACCAGCGCGGCGGCGGCATGGTCCTGCGTGGAGTAGATGTTGCACGAAGCCCAGCGCACGTCGGCGCCCAGGGCTTGCAGCGTCTCGACCAGCACGGCGGTCTGGATGGTCATGTGCAGCGAGCCGGCGACGCGAGCGCCCTTCAGCGGCTGGGTTGCGGCGAGCTCCTTGCGGATGGCCATCAGCGCGGGCATTTCACCCTCGGCGATGAGGATTTCCTTGCGGCCCCATTCGGCCAGGCTCAGGTCTTTGACGATGGAATCGGTGGCGGACATGCGGTGCTCCTTCAAGCGATTGAAGCCGCTGGACGCACGCTGCCGGGATTGAAGACTCACCCCGGCCACGGTTGACCAGCAGGTGAGCGCGGTTGCAGAAGATCTCCGAGCCTGGCCTCAAGGGTGCTGAGGTTGCAACGCTCCTCGGAAGCCCTCCATTCTATGTGTTGCTCAGCCCGTTGTGGCGCGCACAAGCGAGATGTCTTCACGCGGCGGGGCACCGAAGAGGCGCCGGTACTCGCGGCTGAACTGTGACGGGCTCTCGTAGCCGACCCGGTGCGCGGCGCTGGCGGCGTCCAGCCCGTCGGTCAGCATCAGCCGGCGCGCCTGCTGCAGCCGCAAGGCCTTCTGGAACTGCAGCGGCGACAAGGCCGTCAGCTGCTTGAAGCGCAGGTGCAGCGTGGACGGGCTCATGTGCGCCAGCTCGGCCAGTTCCGCGATGCGCAGTGGCTCGGCGAAGCGCTGCGTCAGCCGCTCGATGACTCTGGCCACCCGGCGCGTGACCCCATCCGTGTGTACCAGCGTGCGCAGTCGCGGGCCCAGCGGCCCGGTCAGCACGCGGTACAGGATCTCGCGCTGCAGGAGCGGGGCCAGTGTGCGCAGGTCCTGCGGGCTGTCCAGCAACTGCAGCAGCCGCAGCGCAGCGTCCAGCAGCGGCGCGGTGACCGGCGCCACCTGCAGCCCCGCGTCGGTGTCGTCCGCCGGCGCGGGGGTGTCGGCGTCCAGCAGCAGCTCTGCAAGCGCCTGCGTCTCGCAGCTCAGGCGCAGGCAGACATAGGGCTTGGCGGGGCTGGCCTCCAGCACCTGGCCGCGCGGCAGCAGCGTCATGGGTACCAGCAGGCATTGCATGGCGTCGTAGTGCACGACCCGTTCGCCCAGCTGCGCGCGCTTGCGTCCCTGCAGCACCAGCACAAGGCCGGGTTCGTAGACGGCGGGCACGGGTTGGGCCGGGGCGCTGGCGCGGATCAGCCGCAGCCAGGGCAGGGCGGTCGCATGCAAGCCGTCGCCCGGCATGCGTGCCAGGGCCAGCGCGATCGTGCGCTCGCGCAACGCGTCCAGGTCATCGTTGGTGGGCATGCTGCAGATTGTGCAAAGACTCGGCCAGCCTTTGCAGGTCAAAAGGGCCGGTGTCGGAGGATCGGGCAAGCATGCGCCAGCTTTGTGCTGGGCAGGCCGGGGTGGCGCTTCCTAAGCTGTCGCCGTTCCGTCCATCATTCACTTCAGGAGTTTCGCCATGACGTCATCGCCACTGCCCCGCCGCCGCCTCGGCAGCACCGGTCCCCAGGTCTCGGCCCTGGGCCTGGGCTGCATGGGCATGTCCGATTTCTACGGCCCGGCCGACGACGCGCAGTCTCTGGCCGTGCTGCGCCATGCGCTGGACATCGGCGTCAACTTCCTCGACACGGCCGACATGTACGGCGTGGGCGCCAACGAGCGGCTGCTGGGCCGGCTGCTGGCCACGCGCCGCGATGAGGTCGTGCTGGCGACCAAGTTCGGCAACGTGCGCGCACCGGACGGCACGATGCTGCGCATCGACGGCAGCCCGGCCTATGTGCGCGAGGCTTGCGACGCCAGCCTGCAGCGCCTGGGCGTGGCCCACATCGACCTGTACTACCAGCACCGCGTCGACCGGCATGTGCCGATCGAGGACACCGTCGGCGCGATGGCAGAGCTGGTCCAGGCCGGAAAGGTGCGTCACCTGGGCCTGTCCGAGGCCTCGGCCGCCACCATCCGCCGTGCACACGCCGTGCACCCCATCGCCGCGGTGCAGACCGAGTACTCGCTGTGGAGCCGCGACGTGGAGGCCGAGATCTTGCCGACCTGCCGGGAACTGGGCATCGCGCTGGTGCCCTACAGCCCGCTCGGCCGCGGCTTCCTGACCGGCGCCATCCGCTCGGCTGACCAGCTCGCCGCCGACGACCGCCGCCGCATCCACCCGCGCTTCCAGGGGGAGAACCTGGACCACAACCTCGCGCTGGCCGATGCGCTGCGTGCGCTGGCCGAGGAGTGGCGCTGCACGCCGGCCCAGCTCGCGCTGGCCTGGCTGCTGGACCAGGGCGACGGCATCGTGCCCATCCCTGGCACGCGCAGCATCGCGCGGCTGGACGAGAACGCAGCGGCGGCGCACATCCGCCTGGACGACGGCCGCCGCGCGCGCATCCAGGCACTGCTGGTCGCCCACGCAGTCGCCGGCACGCGCTACCCGGCGGCGCAGATGGGCGCGCTCAACGTGTGATGGCGGTACTGCGGTAGGCCCAGAAGCGCGGCAGGCCGAAGCCCGTCGCGACGACACCCAGCAGGCATACCGCGCCGCCGATCCAGATCGCGGGCGCCACGCCCCAGGCGTCCGCCATGAAGCCTGCGCGCGCGTTGCCCACCAGTGGGCCGGTCAGGTAGCTGATCATCTCGATGCCCGCCAGCCGGCCGCGCAGCGCATTGGGGATGGTTTCGTTCCAGATCGTGCCGCGGAACACGCCGCTGACCATGTCGGCCGCGCCCGCCACGGCCAGGCAGGCCAGGCCCAGCCACAGGCCGGGCGCAAAGCCCAGCGCCACGATGCCCAGCGCCCACACCGCTGCCGCGATGACCACGGCGCGGCCGTGGCGGCTGACCTGGCCCGTCCAGCCGCTGAACAGGCCGATGACCAGCGCGCCCACCGACATCGCCGACAGCAGCCAGCCGACCGACTCGGTGCGCCCGTCCGCTGCTGCCATGGCCGGGAACAGCGCCACCGGGAAGGCGAATGCCATCGCGACGATGTCGACGATATAAGTGCCCATCAGCTCGGGCCGCTTCCAGGCGAAGCGCAGGCCCTCGGCCAGGTCGGCCAGCAGGTGGGGCCGCTCACCGGCAGCGGCCAGCGTGCCGATGGCCTCGCGCGGGATTCGGGCGATGAAGAACAGCGCTGCGAGGAAGGTGACGAAGTCGAACACGTAGGCACCGACCGCGCCCCACTTCGCCAACAGCAGCCCCGCCAGCGCAGGCCCGGCCACCATGCCGACCGTCCCGCGCACGGACGACAGCGCCGCCACGGCCGCGAACTCCTCAGGCCTGGCCAGCTTCTGCGTCAACGCCTCCAGCGCCGGCCGGTGAAAGCCGCTGGCGCCCTGCAGCACGGCCACCAGCGCGTAGATGGCGAGCACGTGCGGCGCGGCACTCAATGCGTTCAACAGCAGCCCGGCCAGGCACAGCGCCATCAGCGCCTCAGAACCGATCAGAAGCCTTTTGCGGTCCACCCGGTCCGCCACCGCACCGCCCAGCAGGCCGCAGACGACGACCGGCACCAGCTGCACCAGCCCGAGCAGTCCGACCTGGGCGTTGGAGTGCGTCAGCTGGTAGAGCTGCCAGGGCACGGCCACATAGCTGACCATGGTGCCCAGCCCGGAGATGAACTGGCTGGCGAAGAGGCGGCGGAAGGCGGTGTTGCGGCGCAGCGGGCCGATGTCAAGAAACATTCAGTGAGCTTGGCTTTCGAAGTGCGCGAAGCGCGCTTCCAGGTCCCATTGCAGGCGGGCCTTGGCGTGGGCGGCGAGGAAGTCTCGGCAACGGGCGGCCTTGGGTTCACGGCTCGGGCGTTCGCCCGTGCAGGCCGGCACGAAACGGCCGCTGGCGGTGTCGGCCAGCAGTGGCTGGCCCGCGGTGAAGCCGTAGTGGAGGGCATTTCGCGACAGCTGCTTGAAGTCACGGTAGCTCAAACCTGGGTAGGTGGCCGCGGCGCGCTGGTACTCGTTCGTCAGGTCGATGCGGAACACGCCCTCGTCGTCGGCCGACAGCGCCGTGGGCACGCCGAACCTGCGGTACAGCAGGAAGGGGTGCTGATCGCCCTTGAGGTCATGCACGATGGCATTGCTGGTCAGGTTGATCTCGACGGCCACGCCGCGGCGGGCCATGTCGCGCAGCGTGTCGAGGGCGCCGGTCTCCAGGCCGATGGCCTCGCCATGGCCGATGCGGCGTGCCCCCGCCACATCCAGCGCCTGGCGGATGTGGTCGCGCAAGTCCTCCGGCGGGACCAGGCCGAAGCCGAACTCGCCGGCGTGCAGGCTGACGTTCACGTCGGGATGAAGCTTGCCCAAGGCCCCGATGACGGCCATCTGCTCGCGGTAGTGGCGCAGCGTGCCGGGGTCGTCCTCGGGCGCGACGAGGTTAAGGCCCACATAGCGCGGGTCGGCCTTCACGAGCAAGAAGGCCAGTGCGATCTGCACATTGACCTGCTCGGGCGGGAAGGTGCGGATGACTTGGGCCAGATAGCGCACGGTGACGCCGCAGCCCGGCTCAGCAGCGGCATGGCCGCAGTGCGACAGCTCGCGCCACCGAGCCTCGTGGCGGTCCAGATCGGTGCGTGTTTCAGCCACGATGCGGGCCAGCGCGGGGTGCCCGGCCCAGTCGCTGGCCGGGCGGTCGGCCTTGAAGGCACCGGGCTCGGCTGCCGCCAGCGCGCGGGCCTTGTCCATGCCGTAGCTTTGCAGCAGTTCCAGATAGACCGTGTTCTCGACGCCGCGGCGGTTGCTGGCTTCGCGCAGCATGTCGCCCTCGCGTCCAAGGGTGCCAGGGATGAAGCGACCGAAGGTGACAAAGGTCTGGTCGTGGCCGGACCTGGCGCCGCGTTCGTAGTTGCGCACCGAGTAGGCATCGACGAGCTGGCTGTAGCGGGTGCTGTCGGCGGCGTAGTCTTTCATTGGGGGCCGTGCCGCGTCGCAGGGTGGGAAGCTGATCTGGCCGCTGGCCGGGTCCACGCATTTGCCGTCGGCGCCGGCCCAGGCAATGATGCTCTCGGCGTAGATGCTGCCGTCCAGATGGTTGTGCAGGTCGCCGCCCTTGGGGAAGGAAAACATGAACTGGCGCAGCAGCCAAGGGCTGGTGCGCAGCTTCTGGAAGGCGGCGGCCGTGCTGGCCTCGTCGGCCCGGGCGGGAACCGTCCAGGCGAGCGTGGACAGCAGAAAAAGCAGCGCGGCGAGCCGGTTCATCGCGATTCCTTTCAGTCGGCAAGGCCGAGAAAAACGTGCAGTTGTTGCAGCTCGTCGTCCAACGCTGCCTTGAATCCAGCATCCCGCGGTGCCTTGCCCGACACATAGCCGCAATCCACCTGCAGCCGCCCAGTCTTCACGCTGGCATTCGCCCAGCCGACGACCTGGTCGCGCCACAGCAGCGGCAGCGCATAGTGGCCGCGCACGCGCTTGGCTGCGGGCGTGTAGGCCTCGAAGCGGTAGGCCCAGCCCCACAGCAGCTCGAAGCGGCGGCGGTCCCAGACGACGGGGTCAAAGGGCGCAAGCAGCCTGACCTGAGACGGGATGCGCCAGCCGCGCGTTGGGTCTTCGTCGGCGGGCCAGTACCAGTCGGTGCCGTCGACACGGGCGTGGGCCAGGCGCTCCTTCGCGCGTGCGAGGGTCGGCTTGCGCAGGCCCTGCCACTGGTGGGCGGCATTGAAGAGCATGCTGATGAGCGTGGACAGGCTGCCGGCCGGCAGTGGCGCGTACTTCTGAATCAGCACGTGGGCCATCGCGTCCATGGCGGCCTGCGGGTCTGCGTGGGCCTGCCAGTCCGGCGCCAGTCGGTAGACGCGCGTGCCGCTGTCGCGCCGCACGACGTCCAGCCGGCCGCGGTAGTGCAGGCCGTCCAGCAGCTCGGTGGACAGCCGGCTGTTGCCGCCGAACCAGTTCTTCACCGGGCCGTGGTCCAGCGCCGCGTCGACGTCGGCGGGGTGGGCCTCGCCCAGGCGCTCGACCTCGGCCAGTACCGCCTCGGCCAGCTTCCAGCGCGGCTTGTCCCAGGCGCGGCGCGCCGTGCGCGGGTGCATCAGCGCGCGCAGCTCGGGCGTTACGAAGCCGTAGTTGATGAAGAAGTCTTCCTGCAGCGGCAGGCGCGGGTAGCGGCGCTCCAGGTCGCCGGCGCGGTAGTCCTTGACGCGGTGGCGCAGCGTCAGGTCCTGGGCGCGTGCCGGGGCGCGCAGCGGGTCGGCCTGCACGAAGCCACCGAGCTTGTCGACGGCCTTCAGCAGCGTGGTGGGGGTGAACAGGCTGCGCGCCACGGCATGGCGGCGCAGCGCAGCCAGGTCAATGGGGGTCGGCATCGGAGGGCTGCTGCTTGCGGGCGTACATATCGGCGTCGGCGTGCCGGAGCAGGGTCTCGGTGTCCTGGCCGTCGTCGGGGTAGAGGGCGATGCCGAAGCTGGCGCCCGTCTGGAAGCCGTCCGGCGCGATGCCGGCCAGGCTGTCCAGCGGCGCACGCATCGCGGCCTCCAGGTGGGTGCGCGCGGCTTCGGCGTCGGCGCGGTTGTCCACCGATTCCAGCAGCAGCACGAACTCGTCGCCGGCGTAGCGGGCCACCAGGTCGCCGATGCGTACGCCGCCGCGCAGCCGCTGGCCGACCTCTTTCAGGACCGCGTCGCCCACGCTGTGGCCAAAGCTGTCGTTGATGGCCTTGAAGCGGTCGAAGTCGATGAACATGACGGCGAAGGGCCAGCGGTCGCCGCGGCGGCGCTGCTGCAGGATGCGGTCCTCGATGCGGCGCAGCATGGCGCCACGGTTGGACAGGCCCGTCAACTGGTCGGTCAGCAGGCGTTGCTGCATGTCGGCAAAGCTGCGTGCCAGTTCGCCCAGTTCGTCACGGCGATGCACCTCCAGCGGCTCGTCCAGCATGCCATCGCCCACGCGGCGCGCGGCTTCGGCCAGCTGGCGCAGCTCGCGGGTAACGACGCCCAGCACCGCCCAGCCCAGGCCCAGGGCGACGAGGGTGGCCACGCCCGCCAACACGGCGGCATGCACGAAGCTGCGCTGCAGGCCGCCGAGGAAGTCGGCACGCGGCACCGCGGCGACGATGAGCCAGTCCAGCCCCAGCGCCGGGTCCACGCGGGCATAGCCGACCTGCACGGCGCGGCCATCGGCACCGTCGAAGCTGAGGGTGCGCGGCGCCGTGCCCAGGCCCTCGTCGCTGCCGCGCTGGTGCACGGCCGCGTAGGCGCTGGCAACAAGCGCATCAGTGCTTTGCTGCGCGCTCAGGCGATCGTGCTGGCCCGCGCCCAGCGTCTTCATGTGCGCGCCGCGCGACACGCCGATGAGCCGGCCATCGGGCTCGACGACCATGGCCACCGCGTTTTCGCTCAGCGACAGCCGCCCCAGCAGCGCGTTGACCTGGGCCAGCGGCAGGTCGGTGGCGGCCACGCCCTCGGGCTCGCCCACGTCGTTGCCGATGCGCTTGGTGCGCGTGACGATGAGGTCCTGGGTCTTGAAGTCCACGTAGACCGGCGTCCAACCCAGCGGCGCCGGGTGGGCCAGTGCCGCCTGGAACCAGGGCCGCTCGCGCGGCTCGAAGACCTTGTCCTCGGTGACCGGCGAGCGCAGCGGGCCGGCGATGCCGCTGAGCCGGTAGATCGTGCGCGGGCCCTGGGCGCCCGTGCGCAGCCTCAGCTCCGCCTCCTGCTCGGAAAAGCGCCACAGGCCGACGAAGTGGCCCTGGCGGTCGCCGTAGTAAACATAGTTGTTCGGTTCGCGGTGCACCGAGGTGGCCAGCCAGAAGCGCTGGCGCAGCTCGCCCAGCCCGGCCTCCAGGTTGTCGGGCGCGGCAATGCCGGTCGGGAAGGCCGCCTCCAGCACCGCGTCGGCGCCACCCACATGGCGCTCCAGCGAAACGGCGATGCGGTTGACGGACTCGACGAGCAACTGGCCCGACAGCGTGTCCACCGTGTCGCGGCCGGTGCGCCAGGACAGGCCGGCCATCAACAGCACCAGCGCCAGCACCAGCACAGCGTAGGGCAGCGTCAGCAGGCTGCGCAGGCTCAGGCGGTCGGACAGCGTCCTCTGGGGCAAGTGGGGGCTCCGCGGAAATGGGGGTGTGCTGCGCGGCGCCGGGTGCCGCGGCCGGCGCAGGTTAGCAGCCGGCAGGGCGCCGGCCCACCCCCAGCGGTGCGCCGGCAGGGTGCCGGCCGGCCGGCACTAGAATTCAAGGTTGCTTTGCGGCGGCCTTGGCCGCGCCACACCCCTAGGAAACCATGTTCATCTCCAACGCCTACGCCCAGGCCGCTCCGGCCGCCGCCAGTTCCGAGTCCGGCCTCCTCGGCATGCTGCCGCTGGTGCTGATGTTCGTCGTGCTCTATTTCGTCATGATCCGGCCGCAGATGAAGCGCCAGAAGGAGCACAAGGCCATGATCGAGGCGATCGCCAAGGGCGACGAGGTCGTCACGGCCGGTGGCGTCATTGGCAAAGTCAGCAAGCTGGGTGACAACTTTGTCCACCTCGAAGTGGCCAACGGCGTCGAGCTGCAACTGCAGCGCAGTGCCATCACTCAGGTCTTGCCCAAGGGCAGCTTGAAGTAAGCCGGCCAGGCGCCACCTCCGTCGGCGCTGACTAGGAAGTCTCCCCATGAACCGCTATCCGCTCTGGAAGTACGCGATCCTGCTTGTCGCGCTGCTGATCGGCACCCTGTACACCCTGCCCAACCTGTTCGGCGAAGCGCCGGCGGTGCAGGTGTCCAGCGCCAAGGTCACCGTCAAGGTCGACACGGCCGTGCAGGCCCGCATTGAGGCCACGCTGAAGGCTGCCGGCGTCCAGGCGGACTACGTGCAGTTCGATGGCAACTCCATCAAGGCCCGTTTCGGCGACACCGACACCCAGCTCAAGGCCAAGGATGCGATCAGCAAGGCGCTGAACGCCGACCCGGCCGACCCGACCTACATCGTTGCGCTGAACCTGCTGTCGCGCTCGCCGCAGTGGCTGTCGGCTGCGCGTGCCTTCCCGATGTACCTGGGCCTGGACCTGCGCGGCGGCGTGCACTTCCTGATGCAGGTCGACATGAAGGCGGCCCTCACCAAGAAGGCCGAGGCGCTGACGGGCGACGTGCGCAGCATGCTGCGCGAGAAGAACATCCGCCACGCTGGCATCAGCCGTGTGGGCGACACCGTCGTCATCAACTTCCGGGATGTCGAGCAGCGCGTTGCTGCAGACTCGCTGCTGAAGGCGCAGCTGCCCGACGTCGTCTGGACGCCGCGTGTCGAAGGCGGCAATGGCGAGCTGGTCTTGGCTGGCAGCCTGGCTCCCAAGGCCCAGGTCGCGGTTCAGGAAGCCGCCATCAAGCAGAACATCACGACGCTGCACAACCGCGTCAACGAGCTGGGCGTGGCCGAGCCCGTCATCCAGCAGCAGGGCCTCGATCGGGTCGTCGTGCAGTTGCCCGGCGTGCAGGACACCGCCAAGGCCAAGGACATCATCGGCCGCACTGCCACGCTGGAGCTGCGCATGGTGGACGACAGCGCCGAGTCGCTGGAGGCGCTGAAGGGCAACGGCCCCGTACCCTTCGGCACCGAGCGCTTCATCGACCGTGGCTTCGGCCCCATCATCGTCAAGCGCCAGGTCGTGCTGACGGGCGACAGCCTGATCGACGCCCAGCCCGGCTTCGATGAGAACCACAACCCGGCCGTGCACCTGACCGTGGACGCCAAGGGTGGCCGCATCATGAAGGAGCTGTCGCGCGAGAACGTCGGCAAGCGCATGGCCATCTTGCTGTTCGAGAAGGGCAAGGGCGAGGTCGTCACGGCGCCCAAGATCAACAGCGAGATCAGCAACCGCTTCTACATCTCCGGTGCCATGACCACGCAGGAGGCTGCCGACACGGCGCTGCTGCTGCGTGCCGGCTCGCTGGCCGCTCCGATGGAAATCATCGAGGAGCGCACCATCGGCCCGAGCCTGGGCAAGGAGAACATCGAGAAGGGCATCGCCAGCGTCACCTGGGGCTTTGCCGCAGTGGCCGTCTTCATGTGCATCTACTACCTGTTGTTCGGTGTGTTCTCGTCGCTGGCGCTGGGCTTCAACCTGCTGCTGCTGGTCGCGGCGCTGTCGCTGATGCAGGCCACGCTGTCCCTGCCGGGCATTGCGGCCATCGCGCTGGTGCTGGGCATGGCCATTGACTCCAACGTGCTGATCAATGAGCGCGTGCGCGAGGAGCTGCGCGGCGGCGCCTCGCCGCAGCAGGCCATCCACCTCGGCTACGAGCGCGCCTGGGCCACCATCCTGGACTCCAACGTGACGACGCTGATCGCCGGCGTGTCGCTGCTGGTGTTCGGCTCCGGCCCCATCAAGGGCTTCGCCGTCGTGCACTGCCTGGGCATCCTGACCTCGATGTTCTCGTCCGTTGTGTTCTCGCGCGGCCTCGTGAACCTCTGGTACGGCCGCCAGAAGAAGCTCAAGAGCGTGTCCATCGGGCAGATTTGGAAGCCCGACGCCGAGACGACCGACGTGGCCGCCAAGGCTTAAGGACAGACCATGGAACTCTTTCGCATCAAGCGTGACCTGCCGCTGATGAAGCACGCGTTGATCTTCAACGCGATCTCGTTCATCACCTTCGCCGCCGCGGTGTTCTTCCTGATCACGCGCGGCCTGCATTTCTCCATCGAGTTCACCGGCGGCACCGTCATCGAAGTGGCCTACCCGCAGGCGGCCGAGATCGAGAAGACTCGTCTTGTCGTCGAGAAGATGGGCTTCGGCGAAGTCCAGGTGCAGAACTTTGGCTCCTCGCGCGACGTGATGATCCGCCTGCCGGTGCGTGGCGACGTCAAGCAGACCGAGCTGGTCGGCAAGGTCTTCGGCGAGCTGTGCAAGGCCGAGGCGGGCGCGGTCAGCAAGCACCAGGAGATCACGCCCCAGGGCGAGCAGGTCAGCAAGCAGATTTGCAAGAGGCCCGACGGCGCCGAGCCGCTCAAGCTGTCGCGTTCCGAGGTTGTGGGACCAGCCGTCGGCGCCGAACTGGCGCAGGACGCCGCCAAGGCGCTGGCCGTGACCGTGCTGGGCATCATGATCTACCTGGCCATCCGGTTTGAGTGGAAGTTCGCGGTCGCCTGCATCATCGCCAACCTGCACGACGTGGTCATCATCCTGGGCTTCTTCGCCTTCTTCCAGTGGGAGTTCTCGCTGGCGGTGCTGGCGGCGGTGCTGGCGATCCTGGGCTACTCGGTCAACGAATCGGTGGTCATCTTCGACCGCATCCGCGAAGCCTTCCGGCGCTACCGCAAGCTCAACACCGAGCAGGTGATCGACCACGCCATCACCAGCACCATCAGCCGCACCATCATCACCCACGGCTCGACGCAGATGATGGTGCTGTCGATGCTGATTTTCGGCGGCCCGACGCTGCACTACTTTGCCGTCGCGCTGACGATCGGCATCCTGTTCGGCATCTACTCGTCGGTGTTCGTCGCGGCGGCCATCGCGATGTGGCTGGGCGTCAAGCGCGATGACCTTGTCAAGGCCTCGGCCAAGGAGTCCGACCCCAACGATCCCAACTCCG
>JACPYV010000015.1 GCA_016195825.1 Burkholderiales bacterium
GGCGGCGCGTTCTCGATCGCTTCGGCGAACAGTCGGCCCAGCACACCGCTGGTGTGCGCCGCGAGCGCCAGCGTGCCCGCGAAGGGGCCGAGCCCGGCGCTGATCAGGAGCATGGCGGCCCAGACCAGCTCCGGCACCGAGCGCAGCGCATTCAGCAGCAGCCGCGTGCCGGCGCGGGCACCGCCCTGCAGGCGGCTGGCGGGCAGGGCGATGGCGATGCCCAGCAGCACGGCCAGCAACGTGCCCAGGGCCGACATTGCCAGCGTTTCCCACGCGCCGGCCACCACGCGGCTAACGAAGGCCGGGTGCAGGTCGGGCGGGAAGAACTCGCGCAGAAAGCGCCCCATGCTGGCCAGCGACTCGCGCGAAGCGAACGCCGCCAGGTGCAGGTCCAGCGACAGGAAGCTGGCTGCCACCAATGCAAACATGGCGACCACCAGCCAGCAGGCGCGGCAGCGGGCGCTGAACAGCGGCGGTGGCAGGCGTCGGGAGCGTTGCTGCGGCATGGCTTCAGCCCAGCGCGCGCCGCAGTGCGGCACTCAGTCGATCGGCCAGCGCCACCAGCGCGACGAAGACGAGCAGCATCGACGCCACCTCGCCGCCGGCGAACATCTTCATCGAGCTGTCCATCTGCTGGCCCAGGCCACCGGCGCCGACAAAGCCCAGCACGACCGAGCTGCGGATGGCGCACTCCCAGCGGTAGACGGTGTAGCTGGTCAGCTCGGCCGCGTTCTGGGGCAACAGGCCGTAGGCAAAGGCCTGCAACCGTGTCGAGCCGTTGCGCAGCAGCGTCTGCGTGACCTGCGCGTCGCCGCTCTCCAGGATCTCGGCGTACACCTTGCCCAGCATGCCGCCGTAGGTCAGTGCGATGGCCAACACTCCGGCCGCTGGCCCCAGGCCCACGACACGCACAAAGACCAGCGCCCACACCAGCTCGGGCATGCTGCGCAGCAGGATGAGCAGCGCGCGCACGACCTGGCGCACGGCGTACGGCACGGCGGCCATGCGCCCGGCCAGGGCCGAGATCGACAGCGCCCGCGTGGCGGCCAAGGTCAGCGGCACGGCCAGCAGCAGCGCCAGCGCGACGCCGGCCGTCGCAATGGCCACCGTGCGCCAGGTTTCGCGGGCCAGCATCCACAGGAAGTCAGCGCCGAAGGCCGGCGGCAGGAAACTGCCGACGAATCGCCCGGTGACGCGCAGCACGTCGGCCTCCAGCAGCAGCCAGGGCTTGAACTCGGTGGCGACCAGCAGTGGCCACAACAGCACCAACGCCGCGCCCGCGAGGCCCACGCGCCCCGGCCAAGCCGGATCGCGCCGCGTGCCGGCGGTCAGCGGCATTGCATCACCACCGGCAGTGCCGGGGCGTCGGTCGCCGGCGGCACCGTGCCCTGCAACTCGTCCTCATGCTGGGCATAGAGCCGGGCCAGCAGGGCGGGCGTGACCTCGGCCGAGGGCAAGTCGAACATCAGCCGGCCGTCGCGCAGGCCCAGGATGCGCGGAAAATGCGCCAGCGCAGCCTCCACCTGGTGCAGCGTAGCCACCAGCGTGACACCGCGCGCGCCGGCTTCGCGCACCAGGGCCGCGATGGCGCGCTGGGCGCGGGCAGGGTCCAGTGCCGACAGCGGCTCATCCACCAGCCATAGCTGCGCGGGCGACACGAGCGCGCGCGCCAGGCCCACGCGCTGGCGCTCGCCGCCGGACAGCCGGTCCACACGCTCGAACAGCTTGTCGCCCAGCTCGAAGGCCTCCAGCGCCTCTTCCGCAGCGGGGATGTCGACCGGGTAGAACAGCGAACGCAGCGCCGTCCACAGGCTCCAGGAAGGCAGCCGGCCGGCCAGCACGGCCGTCACGACGCGCTGGCGCGGCGGCAACGGCGGCACCTGGGGCACCAGGATGAGGCGGCCGCGCAGCCGCTGTAGCGCGCGGCGGGGCAGCGCCCAGGGCGCGGTGGCGTCAATTGCCAGGCGGCCGGCCGAGGGCGGTCGGCCGCAGGCCAGCACTTCGAGCAGCGTCGTCTTGCCCGCACCCGAGGGCCCGATGACGGCGAGCTGCTCGCTGGCAGCGATGTCCAGGCTCAGGCCGGACAGCGCATCGGCGCTCTCGCGGCGCGCCGTCGCATGGCGGGCAGACAGGTCTTGCAGGGAAAGCTTCACGGCCCGGACTCTAGCCGGCCGCGCAGCTGCGAAAGCCCGCTGGCACGTCGTTGCGTGCAGCTGGGAAAAAATTGCGGTAGCGCGGATGGCGCATGCGCGGCTGCGAGCAGTGTGACGCGCCACGCAGCACCGGGCGGCTGTCGAACCACGGCAAGGAATAGTCGCGGTAGGGGTGGGGCTCGAAACCGGGGAAGGGCGCGAACGGGCTGGCCGTCCATTCCCACACGTCGCCCCAGCGGAAAGCGTCGGGACACGTGCAGGCGGCGCATTCCCACTCGGCCTCGGTCGGCAGGCGCCGCCCGGCCCAGCGGCACCAGGCCTCGGCTTCGTGGCGGGTCAGATGGCAGGCGGCGAGCGCAAGCTCCAACGGTTGCCATTCGCCGTGGCGCCATTCCTGCCAGGTGCCGCCCTCACGGCGCACGTAGCGCGGCGCCTCCAGGGCACCCGCTTCGACGAAGGGAAGGTACTCGGACCAGCGTACGGCCTGGGCGTCGATGACGAATGGCGGCAGGGGCAGGTCCAAGGCCGGCGTTTCGTTGTCGAACGTGAAGCCGGCATCCGCCGGGCTGCCCAAGCGCCAGTGCCCCAGGTCGAACTCGAGGGGCACGGGCGGTGACGGCAGCGGGCGCGGCTGCCAGCGGGCGTCGGCGATGGGGATGCCCAGCCCGCGCGCCATGTAGAGCGAGGCCTCGTGGTGCATGTCCTCGTGAAGCAGCGCCAGGCGATAGAAGTAGAGCGCGTCGTCGCCATCGCCCGCCTCGCGCAGCAGCGCCAGCGTCTCGTCCAGCTGGGCGGCAAGCATGCCGCGCGTTGCCGCCGCGTCGGGCAGCGCCAGCGCCCAGCGGCTGTCGTGCGGCACGTGGCTGGAGTCATAGAGCGAATCCGCCCCGGCACGCAGGCGCGGCGTGTCTGGGCGGGCCCGTGGCCCGCACGCGCGCTCCGGGTTGCGACCCACCCAAAACTCCTGGAACCAGCCGATGTGCCCCAACTCCCACAGCGGCGGGTTGACCTCGGCACGCAGCGGCACGGCCAGGCCGGGCAGAGCCCGCTCAAAGGCGGCGAAGCTGGCCAGCGTGTCGGCCCGGCATGCCACCAGCGCCTCGGCCAGCGCCTGGGGACCACCCCGACGGGCGTCGAAGGCCGCGCGCGTTAGGCTCGCATCGTGCATCGTCGTGAATCCCTGGTCATCGTGACGCCGGCCCTGGCCCAGGCCAACAACGGCAATTGGCAGACGGCCCGCCGCTGGGCGCAGCTACTGCGATCAGCTTATCGCGTTCGCATCGTCGAGCGCTGCGACGGGGGCGACGACGCTCTGCTGATCGCGCTGCATGCGCGCCGGTCGGCTGACGCCATCCAGACCTGGCGCGCTGCGCATCCGGCGCGGCCGGTCGTGCTCGTCATGACCGGTACCGACCTCTACCGCGACATCGCCACCGACGCGAGCGCCCAGCGCTCGCTGGTCCTGGCCGATGCCATCGTCGTGCTGAACGAGCTGGGCGCGCATCAGTTGCCCGCGGCACTGCGTGACAAGGCCCATGTCGTGCTGCAGTCCTGTGCCGAGCGCGCGACGCTGCAGAAACCGCGCCGGCACCTGCGCGCGTTGATGGTGGGTCATCTGCGCGACGAGAAGGACCCGCGCACCTACTGGCGCGCCGCTCGGCGCCTGGCCGACAGGCACGACATCCTGCTGGACCATGTCGGCGCGCCCCTGACCCCGGCGCTGCACGAAGAGGTGGCGGCAGTCGCCGCGGAGCTGCCAGGCTTTCGCTGGCTGGGGGGCCTGCCGCATGCGGCGGTGCGCCGCCGCATCCAGGCGGCCCATGTACTGGTGCATGCCAGCCGCCTGGAGGGTGGCGCCCACGTCGTCATCGAGGCCATCCGCAGCGGCACGCCCGTGCTGGCCTCGCGCATCGACGGCAATGTCGGCCTGCTCGGCGAGGCCTACGAGGGGGTGTTCGAGCTGGGCAACGACGCGGAGCTGGCGACCCTGCTGGCGCGTGCCCGCGACGATGTCGATATGCTTGCCTGCCTGACCGCCCAGCTGGTTCCGCGCGCGGCGCTGTTCGCGCCGGCGGCCGAGCAGGCGACGCTCCAACACCTCGTCGGCACGCTGCTGGCGCGCCACCCCAAGCCATGAACACGCCTGCTTGTCCCGTCCCCTCGGCCGAACCCCGTCTCACGTCGCTGTCGCATGGCGGAGGCTGCGGCTGCAAGATCGCGCCGGGCGTGTTGTCCGAGATCCTCAAGGGCACGGCCGCCATGCCCATCCCCAAAGAGCTGCTCGTGGGCATAGAGACGGCCGACGACGCGGCTGTCTACCAGCTCAACGACGAGCAAGCGCTTATCGCGACGACCGACTTTTTCATGCCCATCGTCGACGACCCCTTCGACTTCGGGCGAATCGCCGCGACCAACGCGATCAGCGACGTCTACGCGATGGGGGGGCGGCCCATCCTGGCGCTGGCCCTGGTGGGCATGCCCATCAACGTGCTGTCCACGCAGACCATCGGCCGCGTGCTGGAAGGCGGCGCGTCGGTCTGCCGCACGGCCGGCATTCCCATCGCCGGCGGCCACACCATCGACTCGGTGGAAGCTATCTACGGCCTGGTGGCGCTGGGGCTGGTGCACCCGAAGCGCGTGAAGCGCAATGCCGACGCGCGCCCGGGCGACGTGCTCGTGCTGGGCAAGCCGCTGGGCGTGGGCGTCATGAGCGCGGCGCTCAAGAAGGAGCAGCTCGGGGCCGAGGGCTATGACCGCATGATCGCCATGACCACGAAGTTGAACACGCCTGGCCCGGATCTCGCCGCACTGCCCGGCGTGCATGCGCTGACGGATGTGACCGGCTTCGGCCTGGCCGGCCATGCGCTGGAGTTGGCCCGTGCTGCATGTGGAGGCGCGGGCTGCACGGTGGAGCTGGACTGGCGCGCGGTGCCGCTGCTGCCCGGCGTGCGCGAGCTGGCGCAGCGGGGCTTCGTCACGGGCGCCTCGGGCCGCAATTGGACGGGCTATGGCGACGACATCGAGCTGCCGGCCGCCTTCGCCGCCGAGGACCGGGCGCTGCTGACCGACCCGCAGACCAGCGGCGGCCTGCTGGTGTCCTGCGAGCCCGGTGTGGTGGACGCGGTGCTGGCGCTGTTCGCAAGCCACGGCTTTGAGACGGCCGCCGTGGTCGGGCGCGTCGTGGCCGCCGGGAGCAGGCCGCTGCAGGTGCAGGGCTGACGGCGCGAGCGCCGCTCAGAACCGGTAGCAGTGGTCTGGCTGCGCGTCGCCCGCGGTGGTCTGCACGCTGGACGCTGCGACCGTTGCACCGGGGTAGGCCCCTCGCTGGCAGGCGATCAACGCCTCGCGGCTGCCGTCCACGCCCTGCTCGATGTACGACTTTCGGGGCTCCAGCCGCAGCGTCGAGTTGCGCGGCTGCGGGATTGACGCCATTGCAGCTTGGGGGAGGCGACCCGCCGATGGCGGCAGCCGCAAATCCAAAGCTTGGCGGCGATCGGCACGAGCGGCCGGCGACTCCGCCAGCGACGCCGCAATGGGCAGGTCCTGCGGCATCGCCTGCCCCGGCAGCGCCGCGATCATCGCGGTGAGGACTGCAGCAAGAGGCAGTCTTGCTCGACGGATCACTTCGGCGGCGAGGCGGCCGCGCCGTCCAGGCGGATCACGCGGCGGGACCGCTGCTCGGTGTCGTCCAGCGACTCGCTGACGAGGCGGTTGTGCTGCTCCCAGTCCTCGGCACTGCGGATGATGCTGGGCTTGATGAGGACGACCAGCTCGCGCTTGCGGCCGTTGTTGGCGCGGTTGCCGAACAGCATGGACGTCAGCGCGTTGCTATCGGCGCCGGGCAGGCCGGAGCCGCGCCGCGTCGCCTCCATCTGCATCAGGCCGCCGATGGCGACGATCTGGCCGTCGGGGATGCGCACGACCGTGTCGGTCTCGTTGACGCTGGCGCTGGCCAGCGGCAGGCGGAAGTTGCCTACCGAGCCCAGGTCCACCTGCTTGATCTTCTCGCTGACGCTGGATACCGACGGGTGGATGTGCAGCGTGATCATGTCGGCTGCGTCGATCTGCGGCGTCACGTCCAGCGCGATGCCGCTGAAAAAGGGTGTCAGCGTCAACGTGGGGATCTGATTGGTCGTGCTGGTCGAGCCGGTGCCGCCCGTGCCGGTGCCGCTGTTGCTGCCGCTGATGCCTGTGATGAAGTAGTCGTCGGTGCCGACCTTGAGCACGGCCTTCTGGTTGTTCAGCGTGGCAATGCGCGGGCTGGACAGGATCTGCGTGTCGCCGTGGCTTTCGATGAAGCTCAGCAGCGCCTGGAAGCCGCCGCGCGACAGCGCAAGGCCGAAGCTGCCGCCGCCGGCCGAGGGGAGGGGGATGAGGTCAGACCAGGACGGATTCTGCGTGCCGCTGGACAGCGTCGGCAGGCCGCGCGTGTTGCTCACCAGCGGGTTGATGATGCTGTTGACGCCGCTGGGGATGGACGGGTTGACGCTGGTCTGACCGATGGCACCACGGTCGCCGATGCGCGACCAGTCGATGCCGCTCTGGTAGCCCTCGCGCAGCTCGACCTCCACGATTTTGGCCTCCAGCATGACCTGGCGCTCGACGGCAATGCGCGTCGCCTTGAGCCAGGCATCGACGTGGCGCAACTCCTCAGGCATGGCGCGCACGGCGACGGTGCCGGTCTGCGGGCTGGTGATGACGGCACGGCCTTCGCCGGTACCGACCAGCGCCTTCAGCGCCGCGGTCGTCTCGGCCCAGAAGTCGCTCGCGACCTTGGTGCTGAGCTGGCTGCTTTCCTGCTGCTGAACGGTGGTCGTGCTGCCGCCCGAGCTGCTGCCGCTGGCCTGGCCGCCACCGCCGCTGCCACTGCCACTGCCGTTGGCGTTGCCGGCCGGCGCGGCGCCCGAGCTGACGCGCACCTCGCTGCGACCGCTGCGCTGCAGTGCCAGCGCGTTGATGGTGAACACGCGGGTCTGTAGCGTGGGCGGGAAGACAGTGATGCGCCGGCCCTCCAGCGTGTAGTCGAAGCCATAGACCTCGCGGATGGAGTCCAGCGACTCGCGCAGCGTGACGCCTTTGAGCGTGACCGACAGCGTGCCCGACACGGCCGGGTGCACCAGCATGCTGTAGCGGGTGTCGCTGACCAGGGACAAGAAGACGTCGCGGGCCGGAGCACCGTTGACGATGAGGTCGAAGCGCGGTTCGGGCGGAAGCGCGGGGGGCGGCGCCGGCACGGGCACAGGCTGGGCAGGCATGGCAGGCGCGGACGCGGCGACTGCCGGCGGTGCGGCCCGCTGAGCCTGCAGCGCCTCGCGCAGCGCCTGGCTGGGCTGGGCCACCTGCAGCGGCTTGTCGGCACAACCCGCCAGCAGTGCGGCGGCGGCGCTCAGCAAGAGGATGCGCTGCACGTGAGGGACGGGGGCCTTCATGGCTTCTCCTTGGATTTCTTGACGCCGGAGGCCGGGACGGGCGGGGGCGCAGGCAGGCGCTTCTCGACGACGCCGTACAGCGGCTCGCGCTTGAGCTGGCCAGCCTCGCGCAGCCAGACGGCTTGCTCGGTGATGCGTTCGATGCGGGCGCCGTCCAGCAGCTCGCCGACGCCGTAGCGCCGGCCGCGCTGCACGACGTAAGCTCGGCCGTTGGCAAAGACGACCTGGCGGATGGCGTTGTCGACGGGATCGGTACCCGCAGCGGCCGAGGCAGCGGATGCCGCAGTGGCCGCGGCGATGGCGCTGCGCAGGGCAGGCGGCCAGGCGGTGGGGTCGCGCGCCGCGTCGTCGGCCGCCCACGCAGGGAGGCAGGCCAGCAGCAGCGCCGCCCGGAGCAGGTGCTGGGTCATGGCTGCACCTTGAGCAGGAAAAGCCGGGCCTGCAAGCGCGGCGGTTCGTTGGGGCCGCTGGCCTGCAGACGCATGTCGCCCCAGCGCAGGCCGGGAAGCTCGCGCTCCAGCGCCTGCAGGTAGTGCTGCGTGTCGGCATAGCTGCCTTGCACCTGCACCTCCACGCCTTGCCAGCTCATGCTCGGCATGCCGGGCTGGGGGCGCGGTGGGCCGCCGGCAGACGAGGCGGCCGGCGCCGCGGCGGGCAGGGCGACAGGCAGGTCGTCAAGCAACGTCAGCCGTTCCAGCACCAGACCGGGCTGCCGGGCCAGCAGCCGCTGCAGCACCGCCGCCAGGCCTTCGCCCTGATTGGCTGTGCCAGCCTTGCGCAGCGCGTCGTCCAGGCGCGCGCGTTCGGCCCGGGCAGCGTCGAGCTGGGTGCGCAACTGGCCGGCGGGCTCGTTGGCGCTGCGGCTGGCGGTGACGAACTGCTCGCGCAGCTGGGCGACCTCGGCGGCCTGCTGGGTCTGCGCGTCGGTGCGCAGTTTGTTGCGCGCGGCCAGCGGCGACAGCACCAGCGTGTCGAACAGCGCGGCCAGCACCGCGGCGATGCTGAGGAAGAGGATGGCCCGCTCGCGCAGGCTCAACGCGTCGATGCGCTTGGCCTGGCGTTGCCAGCCCGCCTGCAGCGGCGCCAGGCGGCGGCGCAGCAGCGCCATGTCGATGGGGGTCTGAGCCTTCATCGTGAGGCCCCCGAGGCGGCGCTGGCAGCGGCGGCCGGCGCGCTGACGACACGGAACGCCCACACCGGCAACGTCGTGCCGGCAAGCGAGCTGCCACTGGCCAGCAGCGGGTGGTTGCCGGACTCGGCGGCAGGCGCTCCCAAGCGGTCGACACGCAACGCCGACAAGACCTGGCCGGCCAGCAGCGGGTGGGTGCCCAGCTGCGTCAACCAGGGCCGCAGCACGGCCGTGTCCAGCGTGCCGCCAACCAGCTCGACACGGCCCGGCGCGTAACGCAACTCGTTGAGCCAGGCAGCCTCGGGTAGGCTGCGCGCAACGAGAGCGAGCAGGTCGGAGTGGCGCTGGCCCGGCTTGCCGCCGCTGTCAGCACCCAGCGTGCCCAACAGCGCGAGGCGCTCGGCATTGCCAGCCTCCAGCGGCAGCAGTTGCTGCTGCACGGCGACGGCATCCTGCGGCGGGGGCAGCGTGGCCCGGGCGACGAGTAACGACTGGCGCTCGGTCGCGTACTGGGCCAGCAAGGCCTGGTGTTCGACCTCGGTACGGCGTTCGCGCTGTTGCAGCCACAGCGCTGCGACGAGGCCTACGGCCAGCAGCAGGCCGGTTGCCTGAAGCAGCGTCAGCGCAGAGAAATAGCGCCTGGGTGCCAGCAAGATGGGCGTGAGCAGGTTGATTTGCTGGGCCATCAGAGCTTTCTCGTCTGCGTGCGCAGGGCAGCGCCCAGCAGGGGCAGGCAGGCGGCCAGGGCCTGGGCCGAGGCGCCCTCGGGCGGCGGCGCATCGGGGGCGAAGGCGGCGAGCGCGTCCAGGGCCACGGTGCGCTGCCCGAGTTCGCGCTGGATCAGCGCCGCGACCTCGGGGCCGTGCCGCGCCGTGATGACATACAGGCGCGCCAGCGGCAGGTCGGGCCAACTGCGCTCCCACACATCGATGGAGCGCTGCAGCTCGACGACCAGCGGGGACTCCTGCGCACTGCCCGGGCTGTCGAAGGCGCCACCGGGCTGGTACTCGAAGCCCAGCGGCAGCTCCGCCGCGCTGGCCTCGCCCTGCTCGCCACCTGCTCGCGCCAGCAGGCCCGGGTCGTTTTCGAGCCGGCGGGTGTAGTAGAGCTCGTCGCCGGCGCAGACGACCAGCAGGCAATGGCGTTCGTCGATGAGCACGGCGGCGCAGGCGCGGGCGGCCAGGTCGTCGGCTCGGGCCCGCACGGCCAGCAGGTTGCGCAGCGCCGTCTCCCAAACGTCGACGACGCCGACCTGCGCAGCCAAGCCCGCAGCGCCCTCGGTCAGCGCCCGGATGGCGCTGTTGCGGGCGGCAACGACGAAGAGCTGGCGCGGGCCGCTGGCATGCGGTAGTTCGACGTCTCCGCCGACGTGCATGACGTCCAGCGTCAGCTCGGCCACGTCGACATCTACCATTTCCTTGATTTGCCAGCGCGCTGCGGCCTTGAGCTCCTCGGGTGGCACGTTGGGCGTGTCGACCTTGAGGATCTGGTAGTCGACCGGGTCCAGCAGCGCGATGACGTCGCCGGCGGGGACGAGTCTTGCGTCGGCGTCGGCCAACAAGCCCCAGCGCAGCAGCCGGGCGGGCTGGTCAGTGGGCTCGCCATCGGTCAGCACGAAGGCCTGCTGGTTGCCAATGCGGCGCAACAGCAGGCGCTGGGCGCTGCCACGCGGGGTCCAGGGCCAGCGCATCAGTAGTTCTCCCGCTGGTAGACGACGCCGTCCGCGCCGCGATACAGCCCCCAGGTCGCACGGGCACTGGGATCACTGGTGGCCGCATTGCCGCACCACGCACCGCGCAGGGCGGCAAGGTTGGCGCCGGTGGCCGCGGCGGTGGTGGCCGTCCAACCGCTGGGGTTCTTCAGGCAGGAGGCATCGGCGGGCGTGGCACCGGCACCCAGCGCCACGGCGATGTCCATGCTGCCCAGGCGCCCGCCGCCGGGTGCCGACAGCGTGATGAAGGTGTTGCCCACCGGGTTGACGGTGACGGCATTGGGACTCATGACCGCATCGGCGGCGGTGAGCGTCTTGCGGAAATTGCCGAAGCTCAGGCTGGCAGCGGTGATGCGGGTGCAGGAGTCCAAAACGTTGGTCGTGTAGGCGGTGCCGTTCCAGGACTGGGCGGTGAGTGGCAGTGTCAGCGCGCGGTTGGCCGCGCTCATGCCATTTTGTAGGCGCAGGCGGCCATAAAGCAGGGGGATTTGCCCGAGCAGCGCGCTGTCGACGCCATTCGCGGGTGAGTCCGTGTCCAGGTCCAGCGCCGCCATGCCGACGAGGTCGGTGTCGACGGGGGCGATTCCGAACTTGGCAGTACTGAAGGGGCCGACGGGGCTGGTGGCCCGCGCCACGATGGCATTGAAGCTGACCGGCGCGACGCCGGCCGTCCAGGTGCCCGCGCCGTTGGACAGGGTGAGACTGCCGCTCTTGAACATCGTGGCGCCGGCGATGCCCGCGAGGTTGTGGTTGCCCGGCACGTCTGCGGCCAGCTTGGCGAACGCGCCGGCGTAGTTCTGCGTTGGCGTGCCGGCCTTGTTCTGCGCGGTCAGCGTGAAGGCGACCCGCAGGTTCTCGCCCAGGTAAGTGAAGGTCGAGGCCGGCGCGCAGCCGAGATCGCTGCGATGCGTGACAGCGAAGCCGCTGACGGCGAAGCCGGCAGGGATGAAGCGCCCGATGTTGCCGGTGACCGTGCCGATGACGTTGCCGGCACCCAGGTAGTCGCCGTCTGCCACCGACGGCGTGATGGTGATGATGCCGACCTCGCTGAAACTCAGGTTGCTGACGTTGGCGACGCCGTTCGTGAACTGGCTGCCGGCGATGCTGCCGTTGGCCAGCGTGCCGGCAAAGCCCGGAGACGGCAGCACCACCGTGGGCGCCAGCAGCACGCCCTCGGGGCTGCTCTCCTTGCCGAAGTTGGGGGTGGTGGCGCCGCCGGAGGTGACGGCGGTGATGCGCGCACTGAAGGGCGCACCGGCCGCCACGAAGACCGAGTTCGGGCTGACCGCACTCGCAGGCGCCGGATTGGCGGTGAAAGGGCTGACGGCACTGGCCATGTTCGCCACTGCAAAGGCGGCGGGGCGGGTGACAAAGGCGCCGCTGTTGCCAGCGATCAGGTCGCCGTTGACGGTGCGGTTGAAGTACAGGGTGGTCTTGCCGGCGTCAGCGAAATTGACGGTGAACGGCGCATTGCCGTTGCCGTCGAAGGTCATGGGCACCGCCGTGTAGCTCAGCGTCGCGCTGGCGTCGTTGCGCTGGACAGTGGTCGCCGCGTTGCCGGTGACAGTCATCAGGTTGGCGCCGCTGCAGGTCGACGGGTCGTTGCACTGATAGGCCCAGTTCACGGTGTTGCTGCCGCTCAGCGCGGCCTCGCAGGCCTGGGTGCTGGTGTTGCTGCGCACGGCGCGCAGGTAGTAGGTGCCCGAGTTGGTTCCTGCCGTCTGGCTGGCAAGCGCGGCGCTGCCACCGCCGGCGCTGGACGAGACGATGAAGCCCGCGCGGTTGAAGGTAGTCGAGCAGCTGTTGGCCGCGAAGCAGGCGCTGCCGTTGGGGCAGCATTGCCGAGCGTTGGCTGCCGTCGTGCTCTCGGCACTGAGCGACAGCGTCGCCGTCGCACCGTCCGCACCGCCCGGCAAGCTCAGGGTCGTCGTCGCCACGCCGCTGTTGAAGGTCAGCACGCCGTTGCCGAGCGTGCCAGCCGTGGTGGTCAGCACGGCCGTGCCGTTGACGGAGGGCTCGGCGCTGCAGGTGCTGCTGTTGGTGGAGCAGGCCTTGACAGTCACCGTCGTCGGCGTGCATGTGAGGCTGGTCGTCGGCAGGTAGTTGTAGACCCGCAGTTCGTCGATGGTGCCGTTGGCGGAGTTGTTGCTGCTGTTGGTGGGCGCCGCGGTGCCGCGGTTGTCGCCGACGAAGAGGGTGCCGATGCTGCCGTCCAGGTTGCCTGTCGTCGTGCCGCTGACGGCGCCGGCCTGCGTGCCGTTGATGTAGATGCGCAGGCTGCTCTGGCCGTTGCCGTTGGCCAGTCGCCAGCTGACGGCGAGATGCTTCCAGGCGCCGGCGCCGACGTTCTGCGCGGCGGTGACCGCCGTCAACACCACACCGTTGCCGTCGCTGAGGGTGGCGCGCAGCGAGCCGTCGCTCTGGCGCATCAGGAAGAAAGGCCTGGCGGTCGCGGTGGTGGCGTCCAGCAACATCGCCGCCGAGTTGTTCCAGGCGGTGTTGGCGGCGTACCAAAAGGTCACGGCGCCCTTGTCGCCGATTGCGGAGTTGACGTCGAGCAGGGTGTCGACGGCGTGGCTCGCACTGGTCGTGTCGGCCGGGATGCTGAGGCCTCGGCAGACGTAGCCGCCCGCCACTGTCGTCGCGTTGCCGACCCTGACGCCGTTGTTGCTGTTGCCGCTGCTGTCGGCCACCTCGCCGACGCGGCCGCTGTAGCTGTATTCGTCGAAGCGGTACTCGGCCTTGCGCGTAGGCGTGCCGCTGGGCACGAACCAGCGGATGGCGCTGCCGTTGGCGTTGTAGCCGCTGTTGTAGGAGTACTGCGTGTAGTCGCTGCCACTGACCTGCACGCCGATGGTGGCCTGCGAGCCGGTCGCGTTCGCGTTGCCATACTGGAACTTGAACTCGCCGTTCGCACCGCTCGCGCTCTCGTACAGGATGATCTGGAAGGTGTAGGGCGTCGTCGTGCTGTACTGGTAGACGCCGTTCCACGACACGACGAGGTAGCGGTTGGGTGCCGTGCCTTTCTGCTCCCAGGTCACGCCGCCACTGCCGTTCTGGCTGGGGTTCAGGTCGGTCCAGTAGGCCAGGATGACATTGGTCGTGGCCGCCGCGGCGCAGCCGCTGTTGCTAGGCACGGGCGTGCCGGCCGGCAGCGCGGTGTTCGTGAAGGTACGGAAGAAGCCGGTGTCCGTGCCGAATTGCAGGCCGCCATTGGTCAGCACGCGCACCGAGGTGTACGCCGTGCCGGCGAACGTGAACTTGAAGGTGCCGGTGAAGGTGATCGTCGCCTTGTCGTCGTCACCGGGGTAGCCGGTGCAAGTCTTGTCCCAGGTGGAGATGGCGTTGGCGGCCGTCTCCCAGGCATAACTGTCGCTGCGGAAGGTGTAGCTGGAGGCCGCCGAAGCGACGCTGCTCAGCAGCGCGAGGAGCCCCCAGGCCAGCACGAGGCGAAGCGCGTTCATTTGACGAGGCTCCGGGTGAGCTGGCGCTCGGCGTAGGTGCGCTCGGTGCTGCCCGCGTTGGGGCAGGCACCGGCCGCCGTGATGTTGCAGGCGGTGGCGGACAACACATAGAAGGCCAGGCTGTCGGCCCCGTCTGTGACCGTGCCGGCGCCAGGAGTGCGCGTGCAGGTGACCGTGACGGTAAAGTCGGCGAGCTGGTCGGGCAGCACGAAGCTCTTCGTCGCGAAGCACGCCGGCTGGCCGGCGGTGCGCTGGATCTGGTAGCTGCCCCACTCCAGGCCGGCCAGGGCGGCCTGGTAGGCCTTGGCGGCGGCGAATTCGCCGGCCGAGCCGAGTTGCTGGCGCTGGCTGAGCGCGGCCAGAGCCACGCCCAGCGCGGCCAGGGCCACCAGGATGAAAAGCATGGACATCATCGTGAAGCCGCGCCGCGCGTTCATGGCAGGTTGTCCACGTGGACCGCTTGGTAGAGCGACACGGTCTCGCCCCCGTCGCTCAACGACACGTTCTGGCTGCTGCTCAACGATATCTGCAGCGTGACAAGGCCATAGCGTGCCGCGACTGCGCCGGCATTGAAGCTGAAGGTGCAGGCCGACACGTTGCGTGCCAGCACGGCACCGGTGCCGCCGGAAGGCGGGTCGGGTTGCGTGGCGACGAACCCGTAGCCGCTGTAGCGCGTCAACGTCCGAGCCGTCAGGTCGCAGCGGTAGCTCACCGGCGGCTCGATGGCGTAGACACGGTAGGGCGGCGCCATCAGCGCATTGGGCAGTGCAGCGCCAGTGATGCTGACCGTCGTTGCATTGCCCGCAGCGCTGGTGGACGTGCGGACGTTGCTGAGCGTGTAGGCGTCGGCGTCCGGGATGCCGGCGCCGAGGTTGTACCAGGCCAATTGCTGGCTGGCGTGGCTGAGCTTGAGCGCCGGGCCGATGATGTCGAAGCCGGCGTCGATGACGCCGAACTGAAGCGGGTTGCCCGAATCGGTGGCATAGCGCGCCGCGCCGCTGACCGGGATCAGCTCCAGGCTCAATCCGCTGGGCGACACGCGGGCACTATTGGGCAGGGCCAAGGCCAGGTCGCGCGCAATGCGGCGCAGCGCGGTGTCGGCCTGGTCGCCCAGCTGGGCGCGCGCGCTGCTGGCGAAATAGGCCGTGGTCGCCGGCACGATGAAGATAGAGACCATGGCAATCACAACGCCGGTGATGGCAATGACCATCACCGCCTCGATCAGCGTGAAGCCGTGCTGGCGCGCCAGCACGCGTTCAGTCCGCGGCATTGGGTGCATAGCGGGTTCGCCAGCCCTGCAGGCGGATGGGATTGGCCAGCTTGACCAGGTCGTCTCCAGGGCCGACCACGGTCACGGTGATCTGCAGCGCCTCGCTGGCGGCAATGTTGTCCAGCACCGTGTTGGTGACGGCGACCGAGGCCTTGTAGCCGGCGAGCCCGACGATGGCCGTATTCGTGATGTCGACGATGCCGTTCATCGTGAATCCGGCGTAGTCGTTGACGTTGTCGAAGTAGCTGGGACCGACGCGGCTCTCGCCGCCCTCCGGCCCGCTGTTCTCCACCTGCGTGGCGCAGCCCGTCGTGTCGGCGGCTCTTGCGACGTTGGCGTCATCCGGGTCGCACCAGGTGAAAGGCATCAGCTCGACCTCGCGCAGCAGCGACTCGGCGATGGCGAGCTGCTGGCGGCGGATCATGGGGTCGGCACTGGCCGCTGTGGCGGTGACGAAGACCCGCAGCATCGCGGCCAGCGCGACGCCGACGACGGCGATGAACAGCAGCAGCTCGATCAGCGTGAGGCCCTGGGCCCGGCGGGGGAGGTGCATGCGCAAGATGCTAGCCCAGGGGGAGGGGGTTCAAGCCTCAAGGAGAGGGGTAGATCAGGCCCGTGTCAGCCGTGATGCGATATACCTGGCTGTAGCTGCCCGAGGCCACCGTCACCGTGAGATCCGCGGCCGCGCTGGTTGCGGTCGTGCCGCTGTTGCCACTGTTGAAGGTGACGGTGCGACTGCCGCCCTCGGCGATGCAGGGGCTCTCGGTGGCGGGGCAGGCGAGCGATTCGATGGTGCCGCCGCTGCCGTAGGCCCAGCTCACGCCGGTGCCGGTGATGGTCTCGACGATGGGCCGGCGCTGCTGCAGCGCCAGCCGCAGCATGGCCTGGTGGCGCGACTGGAAGTCGTCGCCAAATGCACGCAGCCGCCACAGCGTCGTGTCCACCACCTTTGGGAGGGCGAACACTGCCAGGGCGGCTGTGATCACGATGACGAGGATGAGCTCGATCAACGTGAAGCCACGCGAGGCGCGTGGCATGGGGTCAGGTGATGCCCGTGGCCGTGAAGTTGGCCGTCTTGCCATTGGCCGTCACGACGCAGTTGGTGATCGTCACATCGGTGGCGATCGGGCTGCCGCTGGCAGGCTCCGTGATGGTGTAGCCGCTGGGCAGTCCGCCCTGCAGCGCACTGGCGACGCCGGCGCAAGTGGTCACGGCGACCGTCTTGTTGCCCGCGGCCGAGCCGGTTTCGCCCTTGGCCTTGCGGCTGGCGTAGTTGACGGCCGACGCCGAGCTCAGTGCGCCCGCCACGCCGTTGACGGCAGCCTGCTTGGCGTCGTCGTCGACGTTGACGAACTTAGGCAGCGCGACTGCCGCCAGCACGCCGAGGATGACGATGACCATCACCAGCTCGATCAGGGTGAAACCAGCTTGCCGAGACTTGTTCATTGGGTGCCTTCCTGCGCTGATTGCGCTTGATCCGGGGTGATGCAACTATCGGCCAGCCCGGCCGCGCAGGAAAGTGAATAGCGCACAGCTTGCGGGCCACACCTCACGCTCGGCCTGCAAACCGTTGCAGGCGTCACACAAGCCGGGCGGGTTCAGCGCCCCATGGCCGCCTGGCCCAGGTTCCACAGCGGCAAGAAGACGCCCAGGGCCAGCACCAGCACCAGCGCGCCGATGATGCCCAGCAGGATGGGCTCGATGGCGGCGGACAGCCCCTTGATGGCGTAGTCCGTCTCGCGTTCATACATCTGCGCGATCTCCGTCATCAGCGTGTCGAGCTCGCCGGTCTCCTCGCCCACTGCAATCATTTGCAGCACGATGGGCGTAAAGACCCCGGTTGCGGTTGCGCAACGCGAGATGCTCTCGCCGCGCTCGACGCCGTCGCGCATCTGCTCGATGCGGGCGCCGATGTAGGCGTTGTCCACGGTCTGTGCCACCACGGTCATCGCCTGGCTGATGGGCACGCCCGAGCTGCTGGCCAGCGCGAAGCTGCGTGCGAAGCGGGCCAGCGTGGCCTTCAGCACGATGTTGCCGGCGATGGGCAGACGAAGCTTGAAGCGGTCCCAGGTGTAGCGGCCGCCGGGCGTCGCAAGCCAGTTGCGCCAGGCCAAGGCGGCCCCAATGGCGCCAGCCACCACCATGGGCCACCAGCGCACCGTCCAGCCTGAGAAGCCGAGCAGGATGCGCGTCATCAGCGGCAGCTCGCTCTTGAAATGGGCAAAGACTTCCGCGAACTTGGGCAACACGAAGAGGTTGATGACGACTAGCGCAATGCCCATCGCGATGATGACCATGGCCGGGTAGCGCAACGCCTGCTTGATGCGGGCACGGATGTCCAGCTCGAACTCCAGGTGCTCGGACAGGCGCTGGAAGACTTCGGTCAGCCGCCCGGTCAGCTCGCCCACGCGAGTCATCGCGATGAAAAAGGGGCTGAACACTGCCGGGTGGCGGGCAAAGGCGGTGGCCAGCTCGCGGCCCTGGTCCAGGCTGGCGCGCACGTCCTGCAGCAGGCTGACGATGCCGGGATGGCTGGTCGACGCCTCCAGGCCGGCCAGCGAGCGCAGGATGGGCACGCCGGCCTTCTGCAACGTGTACATCTGGCGCGTCAGCACCAGCGCGTCTTCCATCGTGATGGGTTTGGCGAGCAGGGCCTCCAGCCAGTTGCTGCCGCCGGCGACGCTGACAGCCTCGCTGGTGGCTTCGATGCTGACGGGCACGACGCCGCCGGCCATCAACTGGGCGGCGACGGCGTCACTGTTGATGGCGTCGACGATGCCTTCGACCAGCTCGCCGCGGCCGTTGCGTCCCTTGAAGGCGAAGTTGCTCATTCAGCGTCCACGCTGATCCGCACCGCCTCGGCCAACGAGGTCTTGCCCTCTCGCACCAGCGCCAGGCTGCGGTCGGCCAGCGTGCGGCCCCTGAGCGAGCGGCGCGCGGCGGTCAGGAAGTCGCCGGCCTCGCTGCGTTGGATGGCCAGCGCCATGTCGGGGTCCAGCTCCAGCATCTCGTAGATGCCGCGCCGGCCCTGATAGCCCGTGCCATTGCACTCGGCGCAGCCGCGCCCCTTGACGCTCTGCACCGGGCCGGCCGGCTCGCCGTTAAGTGTCAACACCTCGTTGATCCAGGCCTGCTCCTGCGGCGTGGCCAGGTGAGGCTCGGCGCAGTGCTTGCAGACGCCGCGCAGCAGCCGCTGGGCCAGCACGGCTTGGAGCGATGTGGCCACCATGAAGGGCGGCGCGCCCATATCTAGCAGGCGGAACGGCGTGGAAACGGTGTCCTTGGTGTGCAGCGTGGAAAGCAACAGGTGGCCCGTGATGGCGGCACGCAGGCCGATTTCGGCGGTCTCGGCGTCGCGCATCTCGCCCACCAGGATGACGTCGGGGTCCTGGCGCAGCGCCGCCCGCAGCACCCGGGCGAAGTCCAGCTCAATCTTGTCGTTGACCTGCACCTGGGTCAGGCCCGGCAGGCGGTACTCGACCGGGTCCTCGACGGTGATGATCTTCTGCTGCTCGGCGTCGATCTCGGCCAAGGCGGCGTACAGCGTGGAGGTCTTGCCGGAGCCGGTGGGCCCGGTGACGAGAATCATGCCGGAGTCACGGCCCAGCAGCTCGCGGAAGCGCTTGAGCATGTCGTCCGGCATGCCGATATCGGCCAGGCGGCGCAGCGCCGAGCCCTGGCCCAGCAGGCGCATGACGACCGATTCACCGTACTGGCTGGGCATGGTGGACAGGCGCACGTCCAGCGTGCGGTCCGACAGGCGCAGCGTGAAGCGACCGTCCTGGGGCAGGCGCTTCTCAGAGATGTCGAGGCCCGCCATCAGCTTCAGGCGCTGGGCCAGCGCGGGGGCGATTCGCTTGTCGGCTTGCGTGAGGGTCTGCAACAGGCCGTCGACGCGGTTGCGGATCAGCAGCTCGCCTTCCTGCGGCTCGATGTGCACGTCAGACGCACCGGCACGCGTCGCGTCCTCGAACACCGACTGCAGCAGCCGCACGACCGGTGCGCCCTCTTGGCCGACGCTGGCCTGCAGCGCGCCGAAGTCCACGGCGTCGCCAATGTCCTTCTCCAGAGCCTTGGCCAGGCCCGAGATCTCGTCGCTGCGGCGGTAGTGCTTGTCGTAGACGGCGGCGAGCTGGCTGTCGGCCACCACGGCCATGGCCAGGCGGCGCTTCAGGATCTTGGCCAGCTCGTCGAAGCCGAACAGGTCCAGCGGGTCGGCCATCGCCACCAACAACGTGTCGCCGCGCTCCTCAAGCACCAGCGCGCGAAAGCGCCGCGCCGGCGTCTCGGGCAGCAGGCGCACGAGGTCGGTCTTGAGCGGGAAGGTCTTCAGGTTGACGAAGGGCGCGCGCAGCTGGCGGGCCAGCACGTGCGCCAGCGCCTCCTCGGTGATGAGGTTGGCCTCGATAAGAATGCGGCCCAGCTTCTTGCCGGTGGCGCGCTGCAGCTCCAGCGCCTGGCCCAACTGCTCGGCCGAGATCAACTGCTGCTCGACGAGGACGTCACCCAGGCGAAGCTTGGGGCGGGGGGCGGCGGCGGTCTCTGCTGGCTCGGTCATGCGTTGCTGGTCGCGTGGACTTCCGAAAGGGTGGTCAGGCCTTGCAGCACCTTCAAGATGCCATCCTGCCGCAGCGACCGCATACCCTCGGCCAGCGCAGCCTGTTGCAGCTCCTCGGCGCGGGAGCCGGTCTGGATGAGGCGACGCAGGTTCTTGGACACGGTCAGCAGTTCGTGCAAGCCTGCGCGGCCTTTGAAGCCGGTGCCGCCGCAGGCCGGACAGCCGGGGCTGGTGAACTTCATCAGCCGGCCGTCCTTGCCGTGATTCTTGATCCACTCCGCAGTCAGCGTCAGCCTGCCTGGCCGCGCATCAGCCGGGAAAACGTGCAGATAGTCATCCAGCAGCTCGCCCAGTTCGGCCTCGCTCATCGGCTCGGCCGTCTGGCACGAGGGGCAGGACCGTCGAACCAGCCGCTGGGCCAGCACAGCCAGCAGGGAGTCGGCGAAGTTGAACGGGTCCATGCCCATGTCCAGCAGCCGCGTGATGGTTTCGGGCGCGCTGTTGGTGTGCAGCGTGGACAGCACCAGGTGGCCGGTCAGCGAGGCCTCAACGGCGATCTCGGCCGTCTCCTGGTCACGGATTTCGCCGACCATGATGACGTCGGGGTCAGCGCGCAGGAAGGCACGCAGTGCCTTGGCGAAGGTCCAGTCGATCTTGGGATTCACCTGGACCTGGCGCAGGCCGGCCTGGGTGATTTCGATGGGATCCTCGGCGGTCCAGATCTTGCGATCGGCCGTGTTGATATGGCTGAGAGCGGAGTGCAGCGTGGTCGTCTTGCCGGAGCCCGTGGGCCCCACACACAGCACCATGCCGTAGGGCCGCGAGACGGCCGCCTGCAGCGCCGCGAGGTTGGCCGGGGTCAGGCCGATGCGCTCCAGCGGGATGGGCCGGCTGGAGGCCAGCAGCCGCATGACGACGTCTTCCAGGCTGTTGTTGGTCGGGATGGTAGCGACGCGCAGCTCCAGCTTGTGCTGCGACGAGAAGCGCGCGAAGTTGATCTTGCCGTCTTGCGGCTTACGGCGCTCCGAGATGTCGAGGTCGCACATGATCTTGATGCGCGCGATCATCGCGTTGCGGTAGGTGTGCGGCAGCTCCAGGTAGGGCTGCAGCACGCCATCGCGGCGGAAGCGGATCTTGAGCTTTTCGCGCCCCGGATAGGTCTCGATGTGGATGTCGGACACGCCCTGGTTGTGCGCCTCGATGATCATGGAATTGATCAGCCGCACCAGCGAGTTGTCGCTCTGCTCGATGGGAGACTCGTCCTCCTTGCTGGTGCGCTCGCTGCTGTCGCGCTCCAGGCTCTCGATGAGCTTGTTGGAGCTCTCCAGCGAGAAGTCGGGCGTGAAGTCCGGCAGCGGGTCGGTGTTGCTGCGTGGCAAGGCCTCGGCACCGTAGCGGTCGAAGGTGCTCGGGATGGCGAACTGCAGCGTGCCCAGCTTGGTCAGCGTGGGCACGACCTTGAGCTGGGTGATGAACTCGACCTCGTCGAGGGCGTCACGCCGGGTCGGGTCTTCCATCGCGACCACCAGACGGCCGTCGCGCAGAACCAGCGGCAGCACCTCGAGCCGCTTGGCCACGGCGTGAGGCAGCTTGCGCACCGCATCGGGCTCGATGGCGAAGTTCTCGACGTCCACGACCGGATAGCCCATCTTGCGCGCCAGCGCCGACTGCAGCTGCGCACGGCTGATGATGCCCTTGCGCACCAGCAGCTCGCCCAACGGCACCGAGCGGTCATCGCGCTGCTGCACCAAGGCCACTTCCAGCTGCGCCTGCGTCACCAGGTCCAGCGCCAGCAAGGCTTCGCCGATGCGCACCATGGGCATACGGGCCTGCTGCTCGATGGCCTGCAGCAGTTGGTCCGCCGTGACGATCTGCTGCTCAACGAGGATGTCGCCGACGCGCTTCTGACGCAGGCCGGTCTGCTCGATGGCAGCGGTCGCCAGCTGCTCCTGCGTGACGAGCTGGTCCTTCAGCAGCAAGTCGCCGATGCGTTCGCCGATCTCAAAATGCGACAGCACCTCGCGCGGCACGAAGACGCGCCGCACCGAGTCGTCGCTGTCGGACAGCGGCGGGAACAGGAACAGGCCCAGCTTGTCGTGCTGGTGGCCGATGGTCACGCCTTTGAGCTCGTCGCCACCGTTGAAGACGATGCGGAAGTCGGTGCGCGGGCGCTGGTCCACGCTCAGCACTGCGTTCACGTCGCTCTCGTCGCGTGGCGCCACCACCAGCGGGCGCATCACCTTGATGGCACGGAACTGGCTGAACTTCAACGGCATGCCGTTTCGCGCAGGCGGCACGTTGATCTGAACGATGCGCTCGCCCGCATCGAGCATCAGCACTTGGCCGCTGCTGCGGCTGTTGTTCAGCCCCAGGATCTCGCAGGCCTCGGGGCCTCGCTGCACCTGTGGTTGAGGGTAGGCGGCGTAGGGCGGCGTGGGCCAGAGGAAACCCGGCACCTGGGCTCCCGGACCGGCGGCGGCGGGGTCGGCGTCGCGATGCGGCCAGGGCAGGGGCTGGGACGGGTCATTCATGGGCGGCGGCGGGCTGAAGTGCGCCGATTATGGAGTCGGGTCGCGGGCGCACCGGCCCGGAAAAGCAACCAATACACCCGGCAGGTCAGCGCGGGCGCGGGCCATGTTTCGATGGGGACGGCAGCAGGCAGGCAGAACAGGACAATGACGGCATGAACATCCTGCTCACCGGCTTCGAGCCCTTCGGCGGCGAGGCGATCAACCCGTCTTGGGAAGTGGCCCGGGCGCTGAACGACCAGGTTATTGCCGGCGCGACCGTGCATGCGCGCTGCCTGCCGACGACCTTCGGCGGCGCTCCCCAAGCGCTGGCCGACGCGTTGTCTATCGTGCGACCCGGCCTGGTGATCGCGCTGGGCATGGCCAGCGGGCGCAGCGAAATCTCCATCGAGCGCGTGGCCGTAAACCTGATCGACGCGCGCATCGCCGACAACGCCAACGAGCGCCCGCAGGACCTGCCCGTGCGGGACGAGGCACCTGCTGCCTATTTCTCGACGCTGCCAATCAAGGCCATGCGCGACGCGCTGCGTGCCGCCGGCCACCCCGCAGGGCTGTCGCTGAGCGCTGGGGCCTTCGTGTGCAATCAGGTGTTCTTCGAACTGCAACACCAGCTCGTAGGCCGTGGCATCCCCAGCGGCTTCATCCATGTGCCGGCGCTGCCCGAGCAGGCGGCACGCGTGCAGCCGACGGTGCCCAGCATGGGCCTGGCCGCGCAGATCGACGCCATCCGGCTGGCACTGGCCGTTGCGTTGGACGGTGGGGAATCGCTGGCCAGGACGCTGCCCGATGAGGGCGCACCGACGAGCTGAGTCACTCCTCAGCGGAGTATTTGCGCCAGCGTGCGCTGGCCTGGCGCATCAGCTGCACCTGGCGGGCAAAACGGCGGCAGTTGCCGCAGATGCGGTGGTGCAGTCGCAGCGACAGCCGCTCGCTCAGCGGCATGCCGCGGTCTTCGGCCTGCAGCATGATCTGCGTGGCCTCGCGGCAGGTGATCTTCAGCTTGATCAAGTCGCTCCTCCAGCGGATGCGGCGCCAAACCAGCCGGCCTGAAGACAGTCCCTCAGCCTGAGCCGGGCCCGGTGCAGCATGACCCACAAGTTGGTCGGCGAGATCGCCAGTTCCTTACAAATTTCGTCGGACTCCAGCTCCAGCCACTCGCGCATCATGAAGAGCCGACCCTGCTGGCCCGGCAACTTCTCGACGCAGGCTTCCAGCACCTTCATGAAGTCCATCTGGCGCAGCACGTCCTCGGGATTGCCCCAGTCGTGCTGGGTCTCGCGCCAGTGGCCGTCGCTGGCAAAAAGCAGGTCGTCCAGGTCCTCGCCGTCGTCGCTGCTGGCCGTCGTCGAGAGCTCGCGACTGTTCTTGCGGATCTGGTCGATGAGCTTGTGCTTGAGGATGCCGATGAGCCAGGTCTTAAGCTGGCTGGCGCCGGCGAAGGCCTGGGGTTTTTCCAGTGCGGCCAGCAGCGCCTCGGACACGGCGTCTTCGGCCCAGGCGGCGTTGCGCAGCTGCAGCCGCGCATATTTCAGCAAGGCCGGGCGCAGCGCTTCGATCTGGCGACAGTAGTCCGCTGAGGCAGAAGTGACGGTCATGGCGGCGGGCAGTGTAAGGAGTTGGCAGTGTCTTGCGACTTCGTTCTCGCCGCCGCATCATCGGCCGCCTTTCACCTCCCAACCTTTTGGAGAACTGTCCATGAAGACCCAAGCCCTCGTGTCCTCGGCCCTGGCCGCCGCCCTGTCCCTCGGCGTTGTCGCCCAAGCCCAGGCGGCCGACGCCGCCAAGGAGAAGTGCTACGGCATCGCCAAAGCTGGCCAGAACGACTGCGCCACTACCAACGGCAGCCATTCCTGCGCCGGCCAATCCAAGGCCGACAAGGACGCCAACGAATGGAAGTACGTCGCCAAGGGCACCTGCGAGAAGGAAGGCGGCACGACCAAAGCACCCGCCAAGAAGTGACAGCTTGACCACCACGAACCCCGCGCCAGCCTCGCCCTGCGTGGGCATAGGTTGGCGCCAGCCGCACTATGAGACCCTGCTGGCCGAGCGCCCGGCGCTCGGGTTCATCGAGGTCCATTCCGAAAACTTCTTCGCTGACGGCGGCGTGACGCTGGCGGTGCTGGAGGCGGGCCGCGCGGCCTATGACCTCAGCCTGCACGGCGTAGGCCTGGCGCTGGGTTCGGCGGCAGGGTTGGACGACTGGCACCTGCAGCGTCTGGCCCGCCTGGTCGAGCGCGTGCAGCCGCGCTGGGTGTCGGACCACGCCTGCTTCGCCCGCGTAGGCTCGGGCCTGCACGCAGCGGACCTGCTGCCCATCCCGTTCACCGACGAATCCCTCGCGCTGATGGTGACCCATGTCCAGCAGGTGCAGGAGCGTCTGGGCCGGCCCATGCTGGTCGAGAACATCAGCGCCTACGTCGGCTGGGCCGGCCCGGGTCAGGACACGCTGGCCGAACCCGAGTTCTTCAACGCGCTGACGCAGCGCAGCGGCTGTGGCCTGCTGCTTGACGTCAACAACCTCTTCGTCAACGCCCGCAACGCCGGCAATGGGCCCGAGACTGCGGCGCGCGAGGCGGTGCGGTGGGTGGACGCGGTGCGCCACGGCAGCGTCGGCGAGATCCACCTGGCCGGCCACTGCGAGCAGGAGGATGGCCTGGTCATCGACGACCACGGCAGCCGCGTGCGCGACGAGGTCTGGCGCGTCTACGAACACGCGATCCGGCGCCTCGGCCCGGTGCCGACCTTGATCGAATGGGACACGGCTGTGCCGGACCTGGGCGTGCTGCTGGGCGAGAGTCAGCGGGCACGGGCGGTGCAGGCATGAAGGCCCAGCAGCAGGCCTTCGTCGACGCGCTGCTGGGCCGTGGCGACGCGCCACCGGGCCTGACCGACGCCGAGCGCGGCCTGGCGGCCTACCGCAACAACCTGAGGGCGCTGTCGGCGCAGGCGCTGACCGTGCCGTTCACGCGGCTGCGCGAGGAACTCGGCGAGGACGAGTTCGCGTCGCTGGCCTGGACATTCTGGCGTGCCCATCCGCCCGAGTGCGGCGATCTGGGGCAGTGGGGCGGGGCACTCGAGGGCTTCCTGCTCGAACGCGCGGGCGCTGAATCCGGCCTGCCTGACATCGCCCGGCTTGACTGGGCGCTGCACCGGGCCGAGCGCGCGCTGGACACCACGCTGGACGCCGACTCGCTGGCGCTGCTGGGCACCACGTCACCCGACGGGCTGTGGCTGCAGTTGCGCCCGGGCGTGGGCTTGCTGGCGCAGCAGGGTGGCCATGTGCTGGTCTGGCGCCAGGGCTGGCGTGGGCGCTGGCAGGCGCTGGCGGCGACCGAGGCGGTGTTTGTGCAGGCCGTTCTGGATGACGTGAATCTTGCCGCCGCCCTGGAGGCCACCACATTGAAAGGTTACGGCGACGAAATCGACTTTGACTTCGCCGCCTGGCTGCAAGCCGCGCTGCACAACACCTGGCTGCAAGCGGTCAGGTCGACGCCATCCACGCACAGGACCCTGACCCCATGAAAGCCTTGTTCAACGCCGCGCTGCGCACCTTCACCGACCCGGGCCTGGCCCCGACCCGCCTGCCGGCGCCGCTGGACACGCTGGTCAGTCACCTGCAGTCGCTGGCGCTGCTGGCGGCGCGGCTCTACGTCGCCCAGGTGTTCTTCATGTCGGGCCTGACCAAGCTGCGTGACTGGTCGTCCACGCTGGCGTTGTTCAATGACGTCTACCAGGTGCCGCTGCTGCCGCCCGCACTGGCCGCCTACATGGGCACCGCCGGCGAGCTGAGTTTGCCCGTGCTGCTGGTGCTGGGCCTGGCCGGGCGCTTTGCTGGCGCGGGCCTGTTCGTCGTCAACCTGATGGCGGCGCTGTCGCTGATGGCCGACGACTTTTCGCCGGCCGCCCAGGCTCAGCACACGCTGTGGGGCGTGCTCGCAGTGGTGATCGCGCTATGGGGCGCGGGCCGCTGGTCGGCGGACCGCTTCATTCGCGTGGGCGGAAATTGAGGATGATGACCGGCGGCACGCGGCCGTCGGTGTCCCGGGGCAGCGTCTCGGCCTTCTCGACGGCGCGCAGCACGGCGCGGTCCCATTCGGCGTCGCCGCTGGCCTTGATCACCTTGCTGCCCAGGATGCGGCCATCGGGCCCGAGCGCCACCTGCACCTCGGCCGTCGGATTGGCCGCGCCGTCGTCCGAATAGATGATCAGCGGCCGGATCCTGCCCTTCACGCGGCCCACCCAGCCGGCGGACGGCGCAGCGTTCTGGGCGGCGTTACCCGTGGAGCCCGGTGTGCCGCCGGCCATGCCCTGTATGCGACGCAGGTTCTCCTGGCGCAGCGCTTCCCGGCGGGCGTCGGCATCCTTGGCTTCCTTCGCTTCCTTCGCGGCTTGGGTGTCCTTGGTCTTCTTGCGCTCCAGCTCGTCCTTGGCTGCCTTCTCCTTCGCCGCCTTATCTTTGGCTTCCTTGGCGTCCTGAGCGTCCTTCTCTTTCCTGGCCGCTTTTTCGCGCTCCAGTCGGGCAGCGTCCTCGCGGGCTTTTTCTTCCTTGACCTTCTTCGCCTTGGCGATGGCGATCTCAGCCTCGCGCTGCTCGGCCTCAACTTGAGCTTCCGCGGCGGCGCGCTGCTGGGCCTTCAGGTCGGGCTTGGGCGCCTCGGGTTCTGGCTCGGGCGGTGCCTCTTCGCGTGGCGCGGCGATCTGCGGCACGCTGGCCCACAGCTCAGCCTCGAAGGCCGGCGTGGCGTCGCTGCGCCAGTGCAGGCCGTAGCTCAGTGCCACGATCAGCAGACCATGGGCGAACAGCGCGAGCGCCAGGCCACGGCCTATGCCGGCGGCCTCAGGGGGGCGCAAGGTCGCAGCGCTCATCAGTTCGTCGACGCGCCGCTCTTCACGGCCAGCCCGACGCGCTGGATGCCCGCGCGCTGCAGCACATCCATGATCTGCACCACGGCCTCGTACTTGACGTTCTTGTCGGCGGAAATCACGACCGGGCTGGTCGCGTCCTTGCCCTGCGCCTTCTTCACGCGTTCGGCCAGGCGGTTCACCGGGATGGACTCGGGTTCGAGCTGATCGACCTTGATCTTGAGCTTCTCATCGGTGCCGACGATGACCTGGATGACATGGTCAGGCTGCTGGCGGCTCTTGCCGATGCTGGGCAGGTCGACGAGGCCGGTCGTGATCAGCGGTGCACTGACCATGAAGATGATGAGCAGCACCAGCATCACGTCGATGAACGGGACCATGTTGATCTCGTTCATCGTGCGGCGCCGGCGTCCGCCTCGGGCAGAGACGGACGCCATCAGTGCTGACCCGTCGCATTGCGTTGCAGGATGTTGGAGAACTCCTCGATGAAGGTCTCCAGCGTGATGGCGCTGCGGTCGATCTGGCGAGCGAAGCGGTTGTAGGCCAGCACGGCAGGGATAGCGGCGAACAGGCCGATGGCCGTGGCCACCAGCGCCTCGGCGATGCCCGGCGCCACCGTGGCCAGAGTCACTTGCGTCAGGTTGGACAGGCCAACGAAGGCGTGCATGATCCCCCAGATGGTGCCGAACAGGCCCACATAGGGCGAGACAGAACCGACCGACGCAAGGAAGGACAGGTTGCTCTCCATCGCATCCAGTTCACGGTGGAAGCTGGCCCGCATCGCGCGGCGGGCGGCGTCGAGCAGCGCACCGCCATCGGTGACACGCTTCTCGCGCAGCTTCAGGAACTCGCGCATGCCCGACGCGAAGATGCGCTCCAGCGGCGCGCCGTCGGTGCGATTGCCCACAGATTGGTAGAGATCGTTGAGGTTCTTGCCGCTCCAGAATTCGGCCTCGAAGGCGTCGTTGCGGCGCTTGATCTGGCCCAGGCCGATGAGCTTGCCGAAGATGACGCTCCAGCTTGCGAGCGACACGAGCAGCAGGCCCGCGATGACGAGCTGCACCGCGAAGCTGGCGTGCAGGATCAGGGAGACGATGGACAGGTCTTGGTTCATGCGGGGTGAAGCGCCGCGACGACGGCATCGGGAAGGCGTTGGGGTTTCAGGTCATCGGCGCGCACGCAGCCGATGCGGATCTCGCCCTCGGCAAGCAGCGTGTCACCGCGCAGCGCCCGCTGGCGCACGACGAGGCTGGCACGACCGGCGGGCAGCGGTTCGACGGTGATGGTCAGCAGGTCATCGAGCCTGGCCGGTGCGGCATAGCGCAGGCTGGTGGCGGCCACGACGAACATGACGCCGGTCTCCTCGCGAAGCTGATGCTGCTCGACACCGGCCGCGCGCAGCCATTCGGTGCGGGCACGCTCGAAGAACTTCAGGTAGTTGGCGTAAAAGACGATGCCGCCGGCGTCGGTGTCTTCCCAGTAGACGCGGATGGGGAACTGAAAGCCCGGCGCCGCGCGGCCGCTGGAAGGCGCCGGAGCGCCCTCGGGGGGCAGCGAGCCAAGCGAAGTTTGGGGCACAACAGTCATGCGAGCACCCCGCGCAGACGGCGCATGGCTTCCTGCAGGTCTTCCATCGCCGACGCGAAGGACAGGCGCATCCAACGCTGCGGGTCCGCCAGGCCGAAGTCGCGGCCGGGCGTCAGCGCGACCTGGGCGCTCTGCAGCAGTTCGTGGGCGAAGGCCCAGCTGTCGGCGTGATGGCGGCTGACGTCCATCCAGGCGTAGAAGGCGCCGTCGGGTGCAACGGGCACGGTCAGGCCGAGGTCATTGAGGGCGCCCACGACGTAGTCGCGGCGTTCGCGCAGAATGTTGCGGCGGCGTTCAAACTCGACAATGGACTCGGGCTCGAAGCCGCGCAACGCGGCCATCTGGGCCAGCGTGGACGGGCAGATGTAGAGGTTCTGCGCCAACCGCTCGATGGCTGGCACGAGAGCCGGTGGCAGCACCAACCAGCCCAGCCGCCAGCCCGTCATGCCGAAGTACTTGGAGAAGCTGTTGACCGAGACGATGTCCTCGCCCAGCGCCAGGGCCGTGTGGCCGAACTGTTCTTCGTAGCTCAGCGGCAGGTAGATTTCGTCGACGACCGTGACCCCGCCGCGCTCACGCACGAAGCCGGCAATGTCGGCCAGCACATCCGGTGCGATGGACGTGCCGGTCGGGTTGCTGGGCGACGCCAGCAACACGCCGCGCGTGGCGGGTGTCCAGGCCTCGCGCACCTGGCTCGCACCGAGCTGAAAACGCTCGGCCGCACCGGTGGGCAGCAGCCGTGGCGTCGCGTCCGCCGCCGTCACGAAGTGGCGGTTGCACGGGTAGCAGGGGTCGGGCATCAGTACCTCGTCGCCACGCTCGAAGAGGGCGAGGCAGGCGAGCTGCAGACCGGCCGACGCACCGGCGGTGATGGCAATGCGGTCCGGCGAGACGTCCAGACCGAAGCGCTGGGCGTACCAGCGCGACACGGCCTCGCGCAGTGCGGGCAGGCCCAGCGCATCGGTGTAGGGCGTGGGGCCCTGGGCCACACGGGCCACGGCCTCACGCACGGCGGGTGCGGCGCCGAAGTCGGGCTCGCCGACGTTGAGCCGGATCATGCGTCGCCCACCCCGGGCAGGGTCACACAGCGGACCGGCCGCCATACGTGCCGCCGCCTTGGCCGCACGCCATTGACGTACTTGTGGCCGTCGGTGCCACCAAAGGACTTGGCCAGCTCGACCGCCTCGTTGATGGCAACCCGGTAGGGGATGTCCAGGAAGTGCTTGAGCTCGTATGCGCCGATCATCAGGATGGCGTGTTCGATGGGCGAAAGCTCGGTGGTCTTGCGGTCCACATGACGGGACAGGATGGCGTCGAGGTCGGTCGCCTCGCTGACGCAGCCAGCCAGCAGCGAGTCGTAATGCTTCACGTCGAGCTTGGCGTAGCCGTCCTGCTCACGACCCAGCGCGACGATGGCGCCGAGGTCTTCACCAGTCAGCAGCCATTGGTAAAGGCCTTGCACGGCAGCCTCACGCGAGCGGCGGCGGGCGGACTTGACAGTGGCGCGCTTGGCCGGCGCCTTGGCAGGCGACTTGGCGGCAGGCTTGGGAGGGGGCGTCGCGGTCACTCGATGTCTTTCAGCAGGTTGGCCATTTCGACCGCGACGCGCGCGGCGTCGCGGCCCTTGGGCTCGGCACGGGCCCAGGCCTGGGCTTCGTTCTCGACGGTCAGGATGGCGTTAGCTATCGGGATGCCGTGGTCCAGGCCGACCCGGGTCACGGCCGCGCCGCTTTCGTTAGCGACCAGCTCGAAGTGGTAGGTCTCGCCGCGGATGATGCAACCCAGCGCGATCAGCGCGTCGAAGTCATCGCTCTCGGCCAGCGCCTGCAGGGCCAGCGGCACCTCCAGCGCGCCAGGCACCGTGATGTGACGGATGGCCTCGGCCGGCACGCCCAGCACCGACAGCTCGGCAAGGCAGGCGCTGGCCAGCGCTGAGGTGATCGAGTCGTTGAAGCGCGCCTGGACGATGGCGACGGTCAGCTCGCTGCCGTCGAGCGCACCTTCGAGGCCGGGCAGGCCTTGTTCGGAATCTTGCATGGCGGGTCTTTCGGGTCAGCAGTGGGGTGGAGCGATGAAGCCGGTCACTTCGAGACCGTAGCCGGTCATGCTGGGCATGCGGCGCGGGCTGCCCAGCAGGCGCATGCGGTGCACGCCCAGCGCCTTCAGGATCTGGGCGCCGACGCCGTAGGTGCGCAGGTCCATTGCGCCCTTGGTCGGCGGCGTGGCTTGCTCGGACCGCACGCGGGCCAGCACGCCGACCGCATCGTCGCCGCAATTCAGCAGCACGGCGACGCCGGCGGGACTGGCCTTCAGTGCGGCCAGCGCGGCGGGCAGGCCCCACGAGTGACCACAGGAGCCTGCTTCCAGCAAGTCCATGATCGACAGCGGCTCATGAACGCGCACCAGCACCTCGTCGGCCGGCGTCCACTGTCCCTGGCTGAGCGCCAGGTGGGTGGCACCGGTGCGGTCTGTGAAGACCTGGCAGTCGAACTCGCCCTGGGCGGTGTTCAGCCGGCGCTGCGCCACGCGCGTGATGAGGCTTTCATGGCGGCTGCGGTATTCGATGAGGTCGGCGATGGTGCCGATCTTCAGGCCGTGCTCGGCAGCGAAGATCTCCAGGTCCGGCAGGCGCGCCATCGTGCCGTCGTCTTTCATGATCTCGCAGATCACCGACGTCGCGGACAGGCCGGCCATGCGTGACAGGTCACATCCGGCCTCGGTATGGCCGGCGCGCATCAGCACACCGCCATCCTGGGCCTGCAGCGGGAAGATGTGGCCGGGCTGGACCAGATCGCTGGCCTTGGCGTCGGGGGCCACGGCGGCCTGCACCGTTCGGGCGCGGTCGGCGGCGGAGATGCCGGTCGTGACGCCGCTGGCCGCCTCGATGGACACCGTGAAGGCCGTGCCATGCTGGGTGCCGTTGCGGCGCGTCATAGGCGGCAGCTGCAGCCGCTCGCAATGCTCGCGCGGCAGCGTGAGGCAGATCAAGCCGCGGCCGTAGCGAGCCATGAAGTTGATGGCCTCTGGCGTGACGAGGTCGGCAGCGAGGACGAGGTCACCCTCGTTCTCGCGGTCTTCCTCGTCCACGAGGATGACCATGCGGCCGGCGGCCAGCTCGGCGACCAGCTCTGGAATGGGGGAGATGGGCATAGCTGCTGATTGTAGGTGGCGACCCTAGGTCGGGCGCAGGCGCAAGCGCAGATCCTGGCCCAGCGGTGTGGCCTCGATCAGGCGCCAGTGGCGGGCGTCGCCGAGGGCCGGTAGCGGGGCGAGGGCGGCTAGTGGCCGGCCCTCGCCGATGAGCACGGGCGCCTGGTAGACCAGGAGTTCATCGACCAGGCCGGCATCGAGGAAGGCGCCGGAAAGCGTCGGGCCTGCCTCCACATGCAATTCGTTAATCCCCTGGGCGCCGAGCTCGGCGAGCAGTGCGGCCAGATCGGCCCGGCCGGGCCCGATGAGCCGTGCCTCGCCGGGCGGTTGGAGGATGCGCGCCGATGCGGGCGTGCGCCCCTGCGGGTCCAGCACCAGGCGCAGAGGCTGTTTCATGGTCGGCACCAGGCGCACGTCCAGCCGTGGGTCGTCGGCCAGCACGGTGCCGATACCGGTCAGCACGGCGCCGGCTCGGCGGCGCCAGGCATGGCCATCGGCGCGGGCAGCTTCTCCCGTGATCCACTGGCTGCGCCCGTCGGGCAATGCCGTGCGTCCATCCAGCGAGATGGCGGACTTCAGCCGTACAAAAGGCCGGCCACGTTGCATGCGCGAAAAGAAGCCGATGTTGAGTTCACGAGCCGCGTCGGCGATGGCCGGGTCGGCCAGTTCCACGGCGATTCCCGCGGCCTGCAGCCGCGCGAGCCCGCGCCCGGCGACCTGGGGGTTTGGGTCTTCGATGGCCGCGACGACGCGTGCGATGCCCGCGGCGATCAGCGCGTCGCAGCAGGGCGGCGTGCGGCCGTGGTGGGAGCAGGGCTCCAGCGTGACGACGGCGGTCGCGCCGTGCAAGTCGTTGCCACGAGCTTTAGCGTCGCGTAGCGCCATCACCTCGGCATGGGCGCCACCTGCCGCCTGCGTGTGGCCTGCTCCCAGCGTCTCGCCGTCAGCGGAGAGCATCACACAGCCAACACGGGGGTTGGGATCACTCAGGCCAATGGACTGTGAAGCGAGGGACAGCGCGTGGCGCAGCGCGTCGGAAATGTCGAGAGCGGGCATCCGCTCAGTCTAGCCAGCGCTCAGCTGGGCTGGAGCTGGTAGGTCGTGTAGTCGACAAAGATACCGGCCGAGGTGTCTATGGTGGCCGTCGGGCAGGACAGGCTACCGCGGATCACGAGGAAGTTCTGCCGCACCAACGAATAGCTGACCCCGCTGTAGGAAGCCGGGTGCTCTTCGTTGTCGATCCTGGTATTGCCGTTGTAGTCGGCGCTGTAGCGGCACACCTTGACGTGCGAATCGTCCGTGCCGAGGTTCAAGCCGCCGAGCAGCACCTGACCCCACCAGTTGCGCGGCGACTGGCTGTTGGGGTAGACGATGCAGTTGTAGTTAACCAGCGTCTGCGTGGACGGACTCGAAGAGGGTGCGTCGCTGAAACACTCATGGTTCGGCGTGATCGAGTACTCGCCGCCGGGCGCCAGCACGATGGCACCGTTGGCATTTCTCACCGTGAACTGGCTGGGCGTCAAGGACAAGTAGACCGACAGCGGCAGGGCCGTGCCCGTGGGCGCCGCCGGGGCGATGTCCTCCTGCTGCCGGGTGTCGGAGAAGCGGATCGTGCCGCCCACCAGATAGCCGACCGTGTTGTTCTTGCAAGTGTCGACGTCACGGGGTGTCAGCGACGACACGGCCGTACCGATATCGATGCTGCATTTGCCGGTGATGACACCGGTGACGTTGTTGAACACCCAGACCGTCTGGCTGCCGCCGCTCGGTCTGAAGGCGCTGGACTTGTTACCCAGATCTTTGGCAGCCACCGGAATGGCAGGGTTGCGGCCATCCGGCACCCGGATGCTGTTAGTGGGGGGAGTGACGCCCAAGGCGCCACCGAAGGACGGATCGGTGCGCGAGATGACCGTGGCCAGAGTCAGCGTTTCCGGGGCGCCTGACCGGTCCTTCCAAGCGACCTTGACCGACACGGTCTGGGCTTGGGGCTCCGTCTTGTCCTTGACCAGCGGGGTCACATCCCGGTACAGCTGGAACGTCGAGTTCGCGTTTTCTGGGGTGAGCGACCGGGCATCGAGCGTGACGACGTCGTTGTCGTAGTCCATCACGCCACTTGCTGCCTGGCTGGCCGATGCGCTCACCACCGAGAAAGACCTCAACGATGCCGTCTCCGCCTGGGCGAGGCGCATGGCCTCGCTACGCTGCTTGGCCAGGTCACCGCTGCGGCGCAGGTTGCCCATCAACCCCACCAGGGCGACCATGCCGAAGGACATCACCATCAAAGCCACAAGGGCTTCGATCATCGTGACGCCGCGCTGGGGCCGGCCAGCAGTTGGAAGACCGTCTTGAAATTGCTTCATGGAATGTTCGCGTCGGTCCAGCCGCCGGGCACGCGCACATAGCTGCCCATGCGGTTGCGCAGCTGGTCGGCCACGGATTGCTGGTAGGCGATGTCCATGCGGCCACTGGTCTGCACATCCCCTTGCGCCAGCACGATGCCGTTGATCAGCGCAGGCGCCGCGCCGCCGCCGCCCCAGGTCAGTGCACCGCCCGATACCAGCATGCCGTTGATCTGGAAGGCACCACCCAGCGCCACGGTGCCGGTCGCGATGATCAACACGGGGTCAGTCAGGCTGCCCAGAACCTTGCTGCTGTTAATCGACAAAGGCCCCTGGACCAGCAGGATGCGCTTGCCAGCCTTGTAGGCATCATCGAGCGCGCCGGAGCACTCACTGGCGCAGGTCACGATGCGTAGCGACGGGTGCTGGGGATAAACAGCCGGGCTGGCACCCATGAACATCTTGAAGACTTCGTCGGCCGTTGCACCCCTCAGCGCGTCATCCGTTTCCACACGGGCCTGGTTGGGGGCCGTGCCCGGCACGCTTTCAAGCCTGCTATCGACCAGGCCGCTTGAAGTGCCGCCAATGGCGTAAAGCAGGCCGGCGGAGCGTGGGTCGGTGTTGTGTAGGCCGAGGCCGCCCGTGCCGCTGGTGCTCAGGTTGCCCTTGGCGATCAACGGCGCGGCCGGCGGGTTGCGCACCGCGCCCACCAGGCCGACCAGTGCGCCGACTCTCGACTTGCCGAGCTGCTGCTGGCTCAGTGTGGCGCTGACCACCGAATCACCACATTGATCAACGACGCTGTCCGTGCAGCCCACCACCGAGAGTTGCAGCGTGCCATTGCGTGCGCCTGCCTTCATCAAGACGGAGAAGCTTGGCGCCAACAGGGTCGCGTTCATCGCGGTGGGCCTGGTATGCGCAACGCTGGTGGCGATACAGCGGCAGGCCCAGCCCTCGTTGGCCTCATCGCGAGCGCAATCGACCTGCGGATCGCTAGTTGTCGGCTTGCGCTTGGGACTGATGCTGCGGTCCACCGGATCGATGTCCAGGTAGCGGGCCGCGAAGCGCTGCCCCCCGCTGTCGACCGGTGAGCAGGCACCATCGATGGCCACGCCGTTGAGCTGAGCCAGCGTCCACTCGACGCCACCTTCGGCGGCCTCCTGCGCGAGGCTGGCGCGAAAGTAGCTGCTGGACACGCGCTGCTCGAACATCAGGCTGCGATTGGCATAGGCAGCCAGCAGCGCCATCACCAGGAAGAGCACCATGACGACGACGAGCGTCGCCGCGCCACGCTGGCGACCTTGGGAAGGCAATGCGGTGCTCCTCATGACGGACATGCGCCGTTGATGGCATCCGTGCGCAGGCGCTCGACGCCCGTCAGCGTGCGCTTCACCTTGGCATCATGGGCGGCTTCGCCGACGATGGTGAAGCTGATCTGGCGCACCTCCTGCGTCGGGCAGGCAGCGGCCCCGGCGGTCGGCGGGTTGCAGGGCTTGTCGCAGAACCCACCCAGATCGATGGACTGCGTCTTGATTTGGAACTTCACATCCCGGATCAGCACGCTGTCGGGGTCGGTGATCGGCTGCCAGTACGGCTCGCCGTCCTTCTGCCCCAGCTTCAGGTAGAGCGTCCCGTTGCCCTTGTTCCACTTGAACCCAAAATACTCGTTGTCCCGAGGCGTGCTGCCGGTGTTGTAGCCCGAATTGTTCTGCAGGGCGTAGAAATAGCTCAACGACAGGGCGTCGGCGTCGTCCGTCTTGACGATGTTTTCGTACGGGTTGTCGGTCGCAAGCTTTGGCGCCTGTTCTTCCAACGTGCCGACGCCAGTGGCCGGTGCCCACACGCCATTCACTGCCAGGCCACGAAAGCCCGCCCTGCGCAGGTCCTGCTGCAACAGGTCGGCCGCCGTGCGCAGGTCCTGCTGGATCTGGGTCTCCAGCATCAGGCGGCGGTGCTCGTTGATCTGGTTGACGGCCACCATGGACGCGCCCGCCGTCACGATCAAGCCGATGGTGATACCCACCATCAACTCAACCAGGCCGAGGCCGAGCTGTTTTTTGCGGGTCAAGGTCATGTGCATGCCGGGTACCCGCTGAAGTCACTGTTGGGCGCGCAGGTGCGCACACGACCCGCGGCGTTGTATTCCACGCGCAATTGCGCCCCCGTCTTTGTTCCTGTGACGGTCACCTTCGCGCTGATATTGTTGAAATGCTTTTCACGCGAGACCGGAACCACGTACTCAACGAGCCCCCAGGTTCCGGTGGTGTCGAACCGCACCGACGAATTGTTGGGTAGTACGAACTCGCGCAGCAGCCTACCGCCACCTCTGCTGCAGACGGAACTGGCATCCAAATCGCATCCACAGCGGTCCGTCCCGCCGGACACACTGCTGACACGCATGCAGCTGAACGACCCGACCTCGCTGGGAACGGGTTCCAGATGGACATTCACCTGCTGGGCGGACACGACATTGGCCTCCGACCTGGCAAACGTGAACAGGTTCGCCACCTCACCCGCCGCCGCGACGACCCGGCGCCGCTCGAGCAGGCTGGTGAGCGATGGAATCGCGACGGCCAGGATCACGCCCAGAACAGCGACGCCGACCAGCATCTCAATCAGCGTCACACCCTGGCGGAGAAATCTGTAGCCATTCATGGCGGTCAGCGGGCCCAGCAGAGCGGCGGCGACGAAGTGTCGGTACCGTCTGATTTGGCGGACAGATAGGTCAGCAAGGCCCCCTCCAGCTTGACGCTGAGCGTGGCACAGTTCGCGTCGCCGGCTTGCGGGCTGGTGGCGTTGGCAGTCGCCGTGAGCTTGTAGCCGGACACGAAGCCGGCCGGGTTGCCGACGCCCGCCAGGCTCAGCGTGTAGTGCGTCGAGATCTGGGAAAGCTGGGACGACGAGAAGCCCAGCCCGTTGTCACCCGCTCCGAGCACTTCGGCATAGGAGCCACGGTTGGAACGGTAACGCTCCTGCTCCTGCACGATGGTCGTCAACGCTTTGATGGCATCCGCGCGACGGCCCTTCTGGAGGAAGGATGTCATGGCGGGATAGGCCATCGAAGACAGTATGCCCAGCACCACCACGGCGATCATCAGCTCGACCAGCGTGAAGCCACGGGGACGGCACTGGGGCAGGGTTCTCATGGTAATAATTCTCGGCAACGGCGCCCCGACGGTCGGTAACGGCAGCGCCGCTCATCGCCCGCCACCTACCGCTGGTCGGCACTCACCACGAATGAGGGGCTCAATTGCACTTGTTCAAGCCGGCGATCCTGGTAGCGGCCCGGCGGTTGCGTGTGCGGCCGCTGATGGCTACGAACTGGCAGATGGTGGCCGCCCGCCTCAGCGATTCGGTGTTCCTTTGCGTCAGCAGCAAAGGCGCGCAAGCCTGCTGCGTGCTGCACACTGGCGCCAAGGACGGTTGCGAACGCGCCGGTGTCCAAGCGGTCTGCCGGACGCCCGGCAGCGGCGCCATCAAGGGGGAATGGCTGCCCGTTGGTCAGCGAGTGCGCATCCGCAGCAACGCCGAGGCACTGCAAATCCAGCATCGCCAAGGCCTGATGACCCAGACGGGCAGCATCCATCTCAGCCTGGATAACGGCACCACCCTGCGCGCAAAGCGCAGGCGGCGCCAGCGTGTCCGAGGTGACCTTGAGGGCCTGGCGCCGGTACAACTGGCTCATGGCGGGCACGACCTGGCCCATGAGTGCATCGCAGATGCCGATGTCGATGCCGGCGCACAGCGCCACGAGGGTGAAACCACGGCTGCCGCGGCAGGTGCCGGCGGTACGGTTCATCGCGTCACATCAGTTCGTCGTTGATGAAACAAACTTTAGGAATCGGGCGCGGTGCGTCTTTCCCCTTAAAGGCGGAACGAAGAGGGGGAGGGCGGGGGGGACATCCCCACACCTCCCCCTGAAGCGGGATGGCGAAGACCCGGATCAGATCTCGCGGATCAACTGACGGAACTCGTCGACGTCTTCGAAGCTGCGGTACACCGACGCGAAACGAACGTAGGCCACCTTGTCGATACGCTTTAGCTCGCGCATCAGCAACTCGCCCAGGCGTGTCGATGCAATCTCGCGGGCACCGCTGGCCAGCAACTTTTCCTCGATGCGGTTGATGGCCGCATCGATCTGCTCGACGCTGACCGGCCGCTTGCGCAGCGCCAGCTGCATGGACGCGCGCAACTTGCCGGCGTCGAAATCGGCGCGTCGGCCGTCTTTCTTGACGACCGAGGGCATGGCGATGTCGGCCCGCTCATAGGTCGTGAAGCGCTTGTCGCAGGACAGGCAGCGGCGCCGGCGCCGGACGACGTCGCCCTCGTCCGATTCCCGGGTCTCGGCGACCTGGGTCTCGGTGTGAGAGCAGAACGGGCAGCGCACGGTGGTTCCGACTTAACCGCGGTAGACGGGGAAAGCAGCCGTCAGCGCTGCGACCTTCTCGCGCACGGCGGCCAGGTTGGCCTCGTCGTGCGGCTTGTCGAGCACGTCGGCGATCAGGTGGGCGGTCTGGCGAACCTGCTCTTCCTTGAAACCGCGCGTCGTCATGGCCGGCGTGCCCAGGCGGATGCCGCTGGTGACCATGGGCTTTTGTGGGTCGTTGGGGATGCCGTTCTTGTTGCAGGTCATGTGGGCGGCGCCCAGAATGGCCTCGGCTTCCTTGCCGGTCAGGTTCTTGGGGCGCAGGTCAACCAGCATGACGTGGCTCTCCGTGCCGCCGGAGACAATGCGCAGGCCGCGCGCTATCAGCGTCTCGGCCAGCACCTTGGCGTTCTTGACGACCTGGGCCTGATAGGCCTTGAACTCGGGCGTCAGCGCCTCCTTGAAGGCCACAGCCTTGCCGGCGATGACGTGCATCAGCGGGCCACCCTGGATGCCGGGGAAGATGGCCGAGTTGATCTTCTTGGCGATCGCCTCGTCGTTCATCAGGATGATGCCGCCGCGCGGGCCGCGCAGGCTCTTGTGCGTGGTGGACGTGACGACGTCGGCATGCGGCATCGGGTTGGGGTAGACGCCCGCGGCGATCAGGCCGGCGTAGTGGGCCATATCCACCATGAAATAAGCACCGATTTCCTTGGCGATCTTGCCGAAGCGCTCGAAATCGATGCGCAGCGAATAGGCCGACGCGCCGGCGATGATGAGCTTGGGCTTCTTCTCGCGAGCCAGGGCTTCCATCGCGTCATAGTCGATGGCTTCGTTGGCGTCCAGGCCGTAGCTAATGACGTTGAACCACTTGCCGCTCATGTTCAGCGACATGCCGTGGGTCAGGTGGCCGCCTTCGGCCAGGCTCATGCCCATGATGGTGTCACCGGGCTGCAGCAGCGCGAAAAACACGCCCTGGTTGGCCTGGGAGCCGGAGTTGGGCTGCACGTTGGCGAACTCGGCGCCGAACAACTGCTTGACGCGATCGATGGCGAGCTGCTCGACGACGTCAACGTACTCGCAGCCACCGTAGTAGCGCTTGCCGGGGTAGCCCTCGGCGTACTTGTTGGTCAGCTGGCTGCCCTGAGCCTGCATGACGGCCGGCGAGGTGTAGTTCTCGCTGGCGATCAGCTCGATGTGCTCTTCCTGACGGCGGTTCTCGTTCTGGACGGCAGCCCAGAGATCAGGGTCGACGTTGGCGAGGGTGGAGGTGTTGCGGTCGAACATGGCGGTGTTTGCTAAGGTCAGGCGGTGAATCCCAGGCGCTCAACGAGCGTGCGTGAGGCCAAGGCTGCCCAGGCGAACGGCTGATAGCGGTTGCCGTGTCTACAGGAGGCAACCGCCTCACGCTCCCCGGTGGTGGCCCACCTCAGGGCAGCTTGTGCCCCTGATCGCCAGTCGCGTGAGCGGCCAGTGTAGTTCAGCGAAGCAGCGCGACCTGGGCAGATTCGCCACTCGGCGCCGATGCGGCTTCGCGCAGCGGGCGGATCGTCGTATTCGCAGGCACGGCACGGCCTGTGGCGACGGACTTCAACAGGTCGTGTTCGGCCAGCACGCGGGCGGCGTAGCCGGTGTCGTCGGCCAAGTTGGCCGCGCCAACGTAGTAGCGCAGCCCTTCCTCGAGGCTGCCGGCGCGCTGGATGCATTCCTTTAGCACCTGCACGCCCACCCGCAGGTTGGTGACAGGGTCGAAGGCCGCCAGCGTGCCGCCAAAGGCTTCGTACTTGTCGTCGTGCACCCGGGTCATGACCTGCATCAGGCCCTGGGCGCCCACGGCGCTCTGAGCAAACGGGTTGAAACGGGACTCGATGGCCATGATGGCCAGGATCAGCGTTGGCTCCACCTTGGCGCGGTTGCCCACGGCCAGGCCTCCTGCACGAGGCGGCTGACCGGCTCGGGCGCCACGCTGTAGCGGCGCGCCAGCCAGTGGGCGACGGCGGCCTGCTGGCGGCTCAGCTCGCGTGGATCGGTGGCCGTGGCGCGGGCGATGGCATCGGGCTCGGCAGTGGCCAGGAGCGTGTTGCCTTCGGCTTCGGCGCGAGCCTCGTGGCGGGCGTTCAGCCAACCCAGTGTGGCGAACTCGAGCTTTTCGCGCAGGCCCGCCTGGCTCGTGAACACCAGCAGCACCGACACGACGGCCAGCCCGACCAGGGCCAGCGTGTTGTGGCTGACGACGAGCAGACCGTTGCCGATGTCCTTGACGAACAGCGACGCCGAATCCCGCACGAGGGCAGCGAAGGTGGTGAGGTCTTGACGTGTCGTCATTCGACTCCTTGTGTCGCAGCCCACCTCAGGCTGCCGGCATGTACGGCGGTCTGGGTGGGGCGACGGTGATAATTTCCCGGCCATCGTTCAGGGCCTGTGGCACTCAGGTGCCCGGTGGGCCCGGCCGGGTTGGGTTTCAGTACAAACCCGAAGCCGTGAATTTTACGAGTCGAAGATAACCCGTCAAGGCTGTTTAAGCCGATCAATACTACTTTTAGTTATGAAATACAGCGACCTGCGGGACTTCATGGCCGGCCTCGAAGGCCTGGGCGAGCTCAAGCGCGTGCGTGAAAAAGTCTCGCCGGTGCTGGAGATTACGGCCCTCAGCGACCGCGTGCTCAGGGCTGGCGGGCCGGCCCTCTTGTTCGAGGCGCCGACTGGCTATGCCAGCCCCGCCTTGACCAATCTTTTCGGGACAACGCGACGCGTCGCACTCGGCATGGGCGCTGAGTCTCTGGCCGATTTGAGGGATGTGGGCCGGGTGCTGGCGAGTCTGAAGGAACCCGACCCGCCCAAAGGCCTGAAGGATGCCGGCAAGCTGCTGCAGATGGCGAAGGCGCTGTGGGACATGAAGCCCAGCGTGCAGCGCAAGGCACCTTGCCAGGAAGAGGTCCTGGAGGGCAGCGACGTCAACCTGGGCCGCCTGCCCATCCAGACCTGCTGGCCAGATGACGCAGCCCCCCTGATCACGTGGGGTCTGGTCATCACGCGGGGGCCGACCCGGACACGTCAGAACCTGGGCATCTACCGCCAGCAGGTGATCGCCCCCCGCCAGGTCATCATGCGCTGGCTGGCCCACCGGGGCGGCGCACTGGACTTTCGCGACCACGCGCTGGCCCATCCGGGGGAGCCGTTCCCTATCGCCGTCGCGCTGGGCGCCGACCCGGCCACCATCCTGGGCGCTGTCACACCGGTGCCAGACAGCCTGTCCGAGTACCAGTTCGCCGGCCTGTTGCGCGGCTCGCGCACCGAGTTGGTCAACACTGGCGTCGGCAAGAACCAGCCGCTGCAGGCGCCGGCTTCGGCCGAAATCGTGCTCGAAGGCCACATCCCGCTCGCCGCACCCGGCTACACCGGCGTCAGCGAACACGGCGTGCCGCTGAAGGAGAAGGGCGGCTACCTGCACGCGCTGGAAGGCCCTTTCGGCGACCACACCGGCTATTACAACGAGCAGGACTGGTTCCCGGTCTTCGAGATCAGCCGCCAGACCCAGCGCAAAAACCCGATCTACCACTCCACCTACACGGGCAAGCCGCCGGACGAGCCCGCCATCCTGGGCGTCGCGCTGAACGAGGTGTTTGTGCCCATCTTGCAGAAGCAGTTCCCCGAGATCGTGGACTTCTACCTGCCCCCGGAGGGCTGCAGCTACCGGATGGCCGTCGTCTCCATCAAGAAGGCCTACCCCGGCCATGCCAAGCGGCTGATGTTCGGCATCTGGAGCTTCCTGCGCCAGTTCATGTACACCAAGTTCATCGTCGTGGTGGACGACGACATCGACACGCGCAACTGGCAGGAAGTGATCTGGGCCATCACCACCCGCATGGACCCGGTGCGCGACACGACGCTGGTGGACAACACGCCCATCGACTACCTCGACTTCGCCTCGCCCGTCAGCGGCCTGGGCGGCAAGATGGGGCTGGACGCGACCAACAAATGGCCCGGCGAGACCAGCCGTGAATGGGGCCGCGGCATCAGCCTGCCACCGGAAGTCACAAAGCGGGCCGAGGTGCTATTCGGGCAACTCTTCTTGAAGCCCTGAACCCGGTCGCCTACTGTTGGAATGCCTTTTCAGGCACATCCTCTGGCGCAATCCCTTGCGCGCCAGGAGCCCTTCGGCAGATCGCCTTAGAGCCCCAAGGTGGCATAGCCACCCACCCCGCCCGGCCTGCAAGCCCGGCGGGGTTTCTATTTGAGGGTCAGCGCCCGGCCCACCAGGCCAGGGTTTCGTAGACGAGGTAGCGCACCCGCTCAAAACCTGCGGTCGAAGGGCACCAGTCGCTGAAGCTGCTCAGCCCGTCGTCCAGCAGACCCACCGGCGCCGGCAGCACGCGCACGCCCAGCGGTGCGGCTTCGGCCTCAAAGGCACGCAGCGCGCGACGCATGTGCGCGTCATGGGTGACCAGCACGATCTGCTTCACGCCATCCTTCGCCAGCAGCGGCAGCGTGTTGGCGGCGTTCTCGCGGGTATCGCGTGAATTGCCCTCAGCCCAGCGCAGGGGCAGTTGGTAGTGCTCGGCCGCAACGCGCGCGACGATGCTTGCCTCAGACTGGTGCAGCTCCGTCGCCGCCCAGCCTATGCCTCCCGAGAAGGCCAGCGGCCAGCCACTGCGACGGGCGACCCAAACTCCGTAGGCCAGCCGTTCGGCCGTGAGTGCCCCAGGCGCGCCAGCGCCGAACTCGGGCACATGGCCGCGCACCCCGCCGCCCAGCACCAGCACGGCGCCGTCGGCCTGGTCGCGCAAGGCGTCGACCTGGGCGGGCAGCAACAGCGCCGGCTGGCCGATCGCGCGACTCAGCAGCTCGCCCGCGGCCTCCGTAGCCGACAACCAGACCCCCAGCAGCGCCGCGCCCAGCATCCAGCCACCGCCAAGCCTGCCGCGCCGCAGCCGCCAACCACCCCAGACGGCCAGCGCCAGAAGGGGCGCCGGCGGCATCACGGCCGCCAGCAGCAAGGTCTTGAAGCCGGAATAGTCGAGGTGCAAGCTCACGGCGGCATCATCGCCCACATCAATAATGCGTTCGCTGTGATGACCTCTCCCCGCTCCCCCGTTCGCATTGCCCTCTGGACCGTCACAGCGCTGGCGGCCCTGGGCACTCTCCTGCTGTTAATCGTGACGCTGGCGCTGCCTGGCTGGGTCACCGGCCGCGGCGCTGCGCTGGCCAGCGACGCGCTAGGCCGCCCCGTCCAGATCGCGCAGGCCCGCTTCCAGCCTTGGCGGCTGGCCGTCGTGTTGGAGGGCTTGCGTATCGCCGGCCCTGCGGCCGACCAGCCGGCCCTGTTCACTCTGGCCAGGCTGGACGCCGCGCTGTCGCTGCGCTCGCTGCTGCGCGGCCACCTCGTTGTCGAGTCGCTGGCGCTTACCCAGCCCGAACTGCGCCTGGCCCGAACGGCCGATGGCCGCTACGACATCGACGACCTGATCCAGCGCTTTGCCGCCAAACCCGGCGCCCCGGAAGCGCCAGAACCCGAGTTCGCTGTCTACAACATCGAGCTGGCCGATGGCCGCATCCTGTTCGACGACCGCCCCGTGCAGCGCAAGCATGAGCTGGCTGCGCTGCACCTGGCCCTGCCTTTCCTGTCAACGCTGGAGACCGACGTCAAGGTCAAGGTGCAGCCGCAGCTCAGCGGCAGGCTCGACGGCGTCGCCTTCGACAGCCGCGCCGAAGCGCTGCCATTTGCCGACGAGCCCAGCGCCCGTCTGTCGCTCAAGCTGGCCGGCTTGGACCTGGCCCCGCTGGCTGCCTACCTGCCGGCCAGCGCCCCCGTACGCCTGGGCACTGGCAAGCTGGACGTCGACCTGGCGCTGGACTTCGCCGAGCGCCCCAAGCAGCCGCCCGGGGTCAAGCTCAGCGGTGGCGTGCAGCTGCGCGACCTGGCCTTGACCCTGCCGGACGGCCAGCCGCTGCTCGGCTGGCAGCGGCTCAGCCTGCCGCTGGCCGATGTGCAGCCGCTGCGCCGCCAGCTGGGCTTCGGCCAGATCCTGCTCGAAGCGCCCACGGGCTGGCTGCGGCCGCTGCCTGCGGGCCCGGCAAGTCCGGCCGAGCCCGCTACGTCGGCCGCGCAACCCTGGCAGTTCAGCGTTGCTGGCGTGGAGGTCAAGGACGGCCGCTTCACCGCGCGCGACCTGGTGCTGGACGCCATCCAGCTCAAGCTCGCCGCCACCGCCTGGCCGCTGAAGGCACCCACCCAGCTTGACGCTAGCCTGCGCCTGGACCAGGCTAGGCTGAGCACCTATGCCAGGTTGTCGCCCGAGGCACTGGAGGCCGATGTCGAACTGAACGGTCTCGCGCTGGAGCGCCTGTCGGCCTGGCTGCCGCTGCCAGCGGGTACCCGGCTTACGGCCGGCGTGTCCACCAAGGCGGCGCTGAGCGTGAAGGTCCCTCTGGCTGACGGCGCGGCCGACCGCGCCAGGCTGACCCTCAGCCAGCTGCACGTGGCCGACGCACGCCTCGCCTTGCAAGGCAAGCCGCTGTTCACGCTGACCGCCGCGCAGCTGGACCAGGGCGAGATCGACCCCGCCGCCCACGCCATCCGCCTGGGCAAGCTGACGCTGGACGCGCCGCGCGCCCAGATTGCCCGGGAGCGCGATGGCCGGCTCAATATCGCGGCGCTGCTGCCGCCCAACAGCACGGCTTCGGCGCCCGCCGGCCCGGCCTGGAAGCTGCAGCTGGCCGGCCTGGCGGTCGAACGCGGCGCACTGCGCTGGCGCGACGCCGCGGTTCCCGATGGCGTGGCACCTGTGGCCGTTGCCGTCGAGCCGCTGCAACTGCAACTGGGCGCGCTCGCCTGGCCCCCGGCCGCGCCCATCCAGTCCCGGATGACGACGCAACTGGCCGCGCTGGGGGCCAACGACCAGCCCGTCAGTGCAAGCGGCGGCAGCCTGCAGTGGACCGGGCGCATTGGTCTGGCGCCGTTGTCGGCCGCCGGCAGCCTGCAGGCCAAGGCCTTGCCGCTGCAGCTCTTCAATGCTTACCTCGACCCGGCCTGGGGTCTGCACCTTCAGCGCGCCGAGCTCGGGCTGAAGGCTGACGTCACGGCCGCGCAGCAGGCGAGCGGCACCTGGGCCGCCAGCGCCGGTGGCGACGTGCGCGTGGGCCCACTGGCACTGATGCAGGCCCGCGTGGTTGACGGCCAGCGTGTCGTCGGCGAAGACTTGCTGAACTGGCAGGTGCTGCAACTCGACGGCCTCAAGCTCTCGCTGGCGCCGGGCGCGCCTGCCCGGTTGTCCGTGCAGGACGCGTTGCTGGACGACGCCTACGCCCGCCTCATCATCAACGAGCAGGGACGCTTCAATCTGCGTGACATCGGCCCGGCAGAGGCCGCGTCTGCAGCCGCGGCGTCAGCGGCGTCAGCGGCGTCAGCGTCAGCGTCAGCGGCGTCGGCGCCCGAGTTCGCGGCCGAGCGCATCCGCGTCAACCGCAGCACCGTCGACTTCAGCGACCGCTTCGTGCGCCCCAACTACAGCGCCCGCCTGACCGAACTGCAGGGCTCACTGGGCGCCTTCTCGTCGACGAACACGCAAATGGCACCGCTGACCGTGCGCGGCAAGGTCGCCGGCACCGGCCTGCTGGAGATCGACGGCCAGCTCAAGCCCGGCGCGCCGCTGGCCATGAACGTGCAGGCGAACGCCACCGACATCGAGCTGGCGCCGCTGTCCACCTACGCCGGCAAGTACGCCGGCTATGCCATCGAGCGCGGCAAGCTGTCTGCAAAATTGCGCTACGAGATCGAGCCCGGCGGCCAGCTCGTGGCCAGCAACCAGCTCATCCTGAACCAGCTGACCTTCGGCGAACGCGTCGACAGTCCTGACGCGACCTCGCTACCGGTGCGCTTCGCGGTCGCGCTGCTGAAGGACCGCGATGGCGTCATCGACATCAACCTGCCGGTCAGCGGCTCGCTGAACGACCCGCAATTCAGCATCGGCGGCCTGGTCTGGAAGCTCTTCCTCAACCTGATCGGCAAGGCGCTGACCTCGCCGTTCGCGCTGTTCAGCGGCAGCGATGCGCCGGAGGAGGCGCAGATTGCCTTCACGCCCGGCAGCGCCGAGCTGGTGGCGGTGGACAAGCTCGACCGCATCGCCAAGCTGCTGGTGGACAAGCCCGGCGTGCAGCTGACGCTGACCGGCATGGCCGGCATCGCGGCCGAAGGCCAGGCCATCCGCGAGCAGCGCCTGGCCGCCGCGCTGAAGGGCGAGAACGCCGCCACGCCGGACGCCGCGCTGAAGCGCCTCTACCAGGCGACCAAGCTGCCCAACAAGCCTAAGAACCTGCTGGGCCTGGCCAAGGACCTGCCTCCCGAGCAGATGCGCGGACTGCTGATGGGCAGCTACGCCGTCGACGACGAAACGCTGCGCCAACTGGCCGTGGCCCGCGCCGTTGTGGTGCGAGATGCGCTGCTGGCCCGTGGCGCCCCCAATGCCCGCGTCTTCCTCGCCGCGCCCAAGCTCTGCGACGGGGCTTGCGACGAAGCCTGGCGCCCCCACGTCGAGCTCACCCTCGGCGCCCATTGAAAGTCATCCCATGCCTGTTACGAACCTTGAACGCATCACCCTGGCCGGCGGCTGCTTCTGGTGCCTGGAAGCCGTCTACGAGCGGGTACGCGGTGTACATCACGTTGAGAACGGCTACAGCAACGGCCAGGGCCCCCAACCCAGCTACGAGGCCGTCTGCGGCGGCAACACCGGCTATGCCGAGGTCGTGCGCATCGATTTCGACCCGGCCGAGGTGTCGCTGCGCGAGCTACTGGAAGTGTTCTTCACCATCCACGACCCGACAACGCTGAACCGCCAGGGCGCCGACGTCGGCACGCAATACCGGTCGGGCATCTACTGGCACACCGAGGCGCAGCGTGCGCTGGCGGCCGAGGTGCTGAAGGATGCCAACGACCACCACGCCGGCCGGGTCGTCACTGAGCTGCTGCCCGAGGCCAGCTACCACCCGGCCGAGGCCTACCACCAGCATTACTACGCCCGCAACCCGGAGCAGGGCTATTGCGCGTTCGTCGTCGCGGGCAAAGTGGACAAGTTCCTGGCCAGCTTCAAGCGTCTGGTCAAGTGATGCTGGGCTGGAGCGGCCTGCGCCATCACTACGACGGCGGCGCCGGGATCGCGTATACCGATTTCGCGCTGCCCGCGGGGCAGCATCTGCTATTGCGCGGTGCGTCGGGCTCCGGCAAGTCGACGCTGCTGGCTTTGCTGGCCGGGCTGCTGCGGGTGCAGCAGGGCGAACTCGTCGTGGCGGGCACGACGCTCACCGACATGCGCCCACGCGCTCTAGACGCGTGGCGCGGCGCGACGCTGGGTGTGGTGCCACAACGCTTGCACTTGAGCGACGCGCTGAGCGTGTCCGAAAACCTCGCGATGCCGGCCCTGGCGGCCGGGCAGGGCGCTGACCCGGCCCGCGCCGCCGAGTTGCTGGCCGCGCTGGACATCGCCGAGCTGGCTGGACGGCGGCCGCACCAACTCAGCGTCGGCCAGGCCCAGCGCGTGGCGCTGGCCCGCGCGCTAATGCGCCGGCCGCGCCTGCTGCTGGCCGACGAACCCAGCGCCAATCTGGACGACGAGCACACGCTGCACATGCTGGCCCTGCTGCTGGATGCGGCGGAACGCGAGGGCTGCACGCTGGTCATCGCCAGCCACGATGCTCGCGTCGTCGAGGCTCTGAGTGCGCGAGATGACGTCGCCGAGGTGGTGCTGTGATCCGGCTTGCGTGGCGATATCTCTGGTCCAGCCCGCTGACCACGGCGCTGAACCTGCTGCTTCTGACGCTGGGCCTGGCGGCCGTCACCTTCGTGCTGCGCGCAAGCGCCCAAGTCGAGGCCGGGCTGAAACGTGACCTGGCCAGCATCGACCTCGTCGTCGGTGCCAAGGGCAGCCCGATGCAGATCATGCTGGCCGGAGTGTTCCACCTGGATGCGCCGACGGGCAACATCCCGCTGGCGACGCTGGAGCTGCTCAAGAAGCAGCCGCTGGTCGCGCAGGCCGTGCCGCTGTCGCTAGGCGACTCCTTCCACGGCTACCGGATTGCCGGCACGACGCCGGACTACCTTGATCTCTACGGCGCCAGGCTGGGGCAGGGCGCCTTGTGGACACAGCCCATGCAGGCGGTGCTGGGCGCCGAAGTCGCACGCACCAGCGGCCTGAAGCCCGGCGACCGCTTTGCCGGCAGCCATGGCCTGGCCGAGGGCGGCGGCGCGCATGGCGATCATCAGTTCGAGGTGGTAGGCGTGCTGGCCGAGTCCGGCAGCGTGCTGGATCGCCTCGTGCTGACGGACCTGGCCTCGGTCTGGGAGGTGCATGAAGATCACCATGCCGCCCACGACGAGGACGCACCCAGGGAGATCACGTTAGCGCTGGTGCGTTACCGCAGTCCGCTGGCGGCGGTGATGCTGCCGCGCTGGGTCAACGCCCGGGACGGCCTGCAGTCCGCCGCGCCGGCGCTGGAGACAGCCCGGTTGATGCGGCTGGTCGGTGCGGGCACCGAGGTACTGCGCGGCTTCGGCATCGTGCTGCTGGCGGCTGCCGGTCTGTCGGTCTGGGTCGCGCTGCTGCATGCGGTGCGGGCGCGCCAGGGAGACTTAGCCATGCTGCGCATGCTGGGTGCACCAGCCCGCCGCGTTGCCGCACTGATTGCGCTGGAGGCCTTGCTGCTGGCGGGCCTGGCCACCCTGCTGGGGCTGGTGGCGGGGCATGGCCTCGTCACCGTGCTGGAGCGCCTGCTGGCCGAGCGCCAGTCGCTGCGCCTGGGCGCCTTGGGCCTGAGCGACGCAGAATGGCTGGTGCCGCTGCTGGCCGGTGCCCTCGCGCTGCTGGCCGCGGCCTGGCCAGCGTGGCGGGCCTACCGGCTGGATGTCACAACACTGCTGCAAGCTCCACGCTGAGCGCCCACAATCCGAGCATCATGAAGTTCATACCCGTTCTCGCCCTCTGCCTGGCCACCGCTGCAGCGATGGCTCAAACCCCACCCGCGTCACTGGGCATGGGCCAGGGCCCGGGCTACCACGACCCGCGCAGCCCCTTCAAGCCGCTGGAGGAGCGCTCCGACATCGTGTCGTGGAAGCTGCTGTCCCAAGTCACCGCCAAGGCCGAGAAGAAGAAGATCGTGCCGACCTTCCCGGCCGCCGTGCAGGCCATGGACCGCAAGACAGTGAAGGTGCAGGGCTTCATGATGCCACTGGAGGCCGGCGACAAGCAGCAGCATTTCCTGCTGTCCTCCGTGCCGACAACCTGCTCGTTCTGCGTGCCGGCCGGCCCCGAAGGCCTGGTCGAGGTGCGCACCAGGAAACCGGTGCGCTACACGCTGGAGCCGGTCGTCGTTGAAGGCGTGCTGGCCGTGCTGAACGACGATCCCTACGGCCTGTACTACCGCGTCGAGGACGGCAACGCGGTCAATTAAGGCGCCAGCCGCTCTTTCAGCCAGGCGCCGGCGTCGAGCCGGAAACTGAGCCGGTCATGCAGGCGCGAGCGGCGCCCCTGCCAGAACTCGAAGCGCTCCGGCACCAGCCGGTAGCCGCCCCAATGGGGTGGCCGCGCTGGGTTCAACCCGTGTTGAACGGCAGCTTTCGCGGCGTTGGCGACCAGCACGGCGCGCGAACTGATGACGCGGCTCTGCGGCGAGGCCCAGGCGCCCAGACGCGAATCCAGCGGCCGGCTCTTGAAGTAGTCGTCCGACTCCCGATCGGACGTCTTCTCGACGCGGCCCTCGATACGCACCACCCGCTCCATCTCTACCCAATGGAATTGCAACGCGGCGTAAGGATTCAGCGCTAACTCCTCGCCTTTGCGGCTTTCGTAGTTGGTGAACCAGACCATGCCATCCGCGTCAAAGCCCTTCAGCAGCACTACGCGGGTGGACGGTCGGCCGTTGGCGCCGACCGTGGCGACGGTCATGGCCGTGGGCTCGGAGACGTCATGGGCAATGGCCTCGTCCATCCAGCGCTGGAACAGCGCCAACGGCCCCTGCATGGCCTCGGCCTCGTCCAGCTCCCCCAGTTCGTAGCTCTTTCGGAAATCGCTCAGCTTGCTCATGGGGGTGAAGTATGCAGACCTTCCCTTAAGTGAACGCCCCAGTTTCAAGAGCAAGGTCACTCGGCATGCTTGTGGCACTGCAGCAAATGGTGAACAGGCTCCGCTGATGATCAAACGACGTCCCGCCGTCGTCGTGCTTGCCGCAGGACGCGGCTCCCGGTTTCGCGGCTCGGGCCACAAGCTGGAGCAGCACATGGGCAGCGCTCCCGGCGCAGACACCTTGCTTGCGCGCACGCTCCGCCATGCCATCGCGACGCAGCTGCCCGTTGTCGTCGTGACAACGCCGGCGCTGGCCCCCGCAGTGCACAAGCTGATCGCGGCGCGCGATGTCGTGACGCTGGCCGAGCACGACGCCCATGGACGGCCGCAGCCCATCGGCATGGGGCATTCCATCGTGGCCGGCGTCAGTGCGACGGGGGACGCCGATGGCTGGCTCATCCTGCCGGCCGACATGCCGCTGGTGCAACCGTCCACCATCATGGCCGTGGCCGAAGGCCTGGAGCGCTACCCCGTCTGCTATGCCCAGTACCGCGGCATCCAGGGGCATCCCGTCGGCTTCGGAACCGAGCTCTATTCCGAGCTGATGGCCTTGCAGGGCGACGAGGGCGCGCGGCGCATCGTGGCGCGCTACGCGGCCCAGCCGATCACGGTCGACGACCCCGGCGTGCACGTCGACGTTGACACCGCCGAAGACCTCGCGCGCCTGCGCGGCTGACTCACAGCGGGGCGCACAGCCCGTGCTGCGCAGCCAGGTGGGCCTGACGCTCCAGCTCCATGTCCCGGATGCCATGCTCGCGCAAACCCTGAACGGTGCGCAGCAGATAGTCCAGCGTCGTGCCGTACTTACCGCGCGCGTGCTGGAAGATGTGCAGCAGTTCGGGCTCGTGCAAAGGCCCGGTCCAGTTGGGGCTCTGGCGTGACAGCGTGAAGGCCAGCGCCCGCAGCCGGCCGGCACGGGTGTCGCAGTTCAGCCAGCGCGGCTCGTAGACACCGTTGGGCATCTCGCGTTCCCACAGTCGCGGCAGCACCGCTTCACCGGCGGCGCGCGGGATGCGGTAGACCAGCCCGTGGCAGCTGCCGCCTGAAATCAGCGCCAGCACCAGCCCCGGCTCTTGCGGCGAGCCACGATTGACGCGTGAGCGCATGCGCAGCACGCGGTGAAAGCCCAGCACATGGGCCGGCAGCATCTCGGCATACTCGAACTCGGGGCGCCAGATCAGCGAACCGTAGGCGAACAGCAGCAGGTCCTCGCCGCTGGCCCGCCATTCGGCCGTCGTGCGTTGCAGCAGGTGAGCGCTTCGTGCGGGGCCGTGAGGAATGTTCAGTGCGCGTGACGACATCGCCTCCTATCTTGTCACGGCGGTACCCATGCCGTAACCCGCAAGCGCTTGCGGACAAGTAATATGGTTACCTAAATTCCACAGGTCCGGTTACGAAACCACGGCCACAGGAGACTTGCATGCATTCCACACTGATCCACGTCACCGAACGCATCCGCGAACGCAGCGCCAAGCTACGTGGCGCCTATCTTGCCCGCATCGACCAGCTCAACAACCGCCAACGCGGCTTCGAGCGCATGGGCTGCGCCAACGTTGCCCACGCGGTGGCGGCCCTGCCGGCCAACGACAAGCTGCGCATCGTGGCCGAGAAGGCACCGCACCTCGGTGTCGTCACGTCGTACAACGACATGTTGTCGGCCCACCAGCCCTACGAGGGCTATCCGGCGCAGATCCGCGCCGAGGCGCATCGCCTGGGTGCCACCGTGCAGGTAGCCGGCGGCGTGCCGGCCATGTGCGACGGCGTCACGCAAGGCCTGCCGGGCATGGAGCTGAGTCTGTTCTCGCGCGACACCATCGCGATGAGCACGGCCATCGCCTTGACGCACGACGTATTCGACGCGGCGCTGCTGCTGGGCATCTGCGACAAGATCGTGCCGGGCCTGCTGATCGGCGCGCTGCATTTCGGGCATCTGCCCTGCGTCTTCGTGCCGGCCGGGCCCATGAGCTCGGGCATCACCAACAGCGACAAGGCCAAGGTGCGCGAGCTCTACGCGCAGGGCAAGGTGGGCCGCGACGAGCTGCTGAAGAGCGAGTCTGCCGCGTACCACAGCGCCGGCACCTGCACCTTCTACGGCACGGCCAACAGCAATCAGATGCTGCTGGAAGCCATGGGCCTGCACGTGCCGGGCAGCGCCTTCGTGCATCCGCACGACGACCTGCGCACCGCGTTGACGCGCGAGGCCGTCAGCACCGCGCTGAACATCAGCGGCCGTCTGCCTGGCCAGGCGGCCAAGCCCATCGGGCAACTGGTGGACGAGCGCTGCATCGTCAACGCGATGGCCGCACTGCTGGCCACCGGCGGCTCGACCAACCACCTGATCCACTGGGTCGCCGTGGCGCGCTCGGCCGGCATCCTGATCGACTGGAGCGACTTCTCCGAGCTGTCCGGCGTCGTGCCGCTGCTGGCACGCGTGTACCCCAACGGCAGCGCCGACGTGAACCAGTTCCAGGCCGCGGGCGGCCCGGGCTTCGTCATCCGTGAGCTGCTGGACGCCGGCCTGATGCACGAGGACGTCATCAGCGTCGCCGGCGACAGCCTGCGCCCCTACACCTTCGTGCCCACCGCGGTGGGGCAGGGCGGCGAGGTGAAGCGCGACGCGTTGCAGGCCGCCAGCGGCGACGAAGGAGTCGTGCGCACCGCCGCAGCGCCCTTCAGTGCGACGGGCGGCTTGAAGCTGCTGGCCGGCAACCTGGGCCGCGCCGTGATCAAGGTCTCGGCCGTGCCGGAGGACCGCCACACCGTCGAGGCACCTTGCCGCATCTTCACGACGCAGGAAGCCATGCAGGCTGCCTTCAAGGCCGGCGAGCTGGATCGCGATGTCATCGTCGTCGTGCGCTTCCAGGGCCCGCATGCGAACGGCATGCCCGAGCTGCACAAGCTGACGCCGCCGTTGGCCGTGCTGCAAGGCAAGGGCTTCAAGGTCGCCCTCGTGACCGACGGCCGCATGAGCGGCGCCTCGGGCAAAGTGCCTGCGGCCATCCACGTGAGCCCCGAGGCACTGGCCGGCGGCCCGCTGGCGCGACTGCGTGATGGCGACGTCGTGCGTGTATGCGCGCTGACCGGCGAGTTGCAGGCCCTGGTCGACGAGGCCGACTGGGCCGCGCGCGATGTAGCGACGCTGGCCCCGGCCGAAGCTGAGGTCAACGCCCACGACCTGGGCCGCGAACTCTTCGCCGGCATGCGACGCAACGTTCTCAGCGCCGAAGAAGGCGCTATCACCTGGTTGTGAGAATCTGAAGATGCTTGAAACCCTGAGCCTGGCCAGCCACGGCCCCGTCATCCCCGTTATCGTCATCCAGCGCCTGGAAGACGCCGTGCCGCTGGCCGAGGCCCTTGTCGCCGGTGGCGTGCGTGTGCTGGAAGTGACGCTGCGCACGCCCGTCGCACTGCAGGCCATGGAAGCTATGGCCAGGGTGCCCGGCGCCATCGTCGGCGCCGGCACTCTGCGCAGCCCGCAGGACGTGACGAACGCTAAGAACGCCGGCTGCCAGTTCGGCGTCAGCCCGGGCTACACCGATGCGCTGGCTGCCGCCTGCAAGGCCGAAGGCCTGTCGCTGCTGCCCGGCGTGTCGACGGCGTCCGAGGTCATGCAGGCCAACGCGGCGGGCTTCGGCTTTCTGAAGCTCTTCCCGGCCGTCGCGGTCGGCGGCGTGAGCCTGCTGAAGGCGCTGGGCGGCCCGTTCCCGGACGTGGCCTTCTGTCCCACCGGCGGCATCTCGCTGGAGACGGCGCCGCAATTCCTCAAGTTGCCCAACGTCAAGGTCTGCGGCGGTTCCTGGCTGACGCCGCAGGATGCGGTCGATGCCAAGGACTGGGCACGCATCACGCAGCTGGCTCGCGAGGCCTCGGCATTGCGCTGACCACCGTGCTCAACGGCGTGCCGGTGCGCTGCCGTCGTCCAGCATGTCCGCCTCGTAGCGGCGCCGGATCTGCTCAATGCTGCCGTCACGCTGGGCCGATTCCAGACCGCGCCGCAGCGCCTCGACGAGCGCCGGCGTCGCCGACTTGCGTGACACATGCAGCCAGAAGTCCTGGCTGCTGACCTGCAGCGGCGGCGCAAATCGGTCACGGCCCAACCCCAGGTGATGTGCGGCGCCGAGCAGGCCCAACCGGCTGCCGAAGGCCGCCCTCACGCGGCCAGCGGCGACCATGCGCACCGACATCTCGTTGTTCTGCACCCGTTCGAAGTGGATGCCCGGCATCGACTCGAGGCGCGGATCCAGCGGCGCACTTCGGGCCACCGCGACAGTCGCGCCGGCCAGGTCGGACAGGCGTTCGACCTTGGTCCCGGCGAGGCTGAGCACCACCGTCTGCATGGGCAGCACGCGCGCAACCTGGATGGCAACCTCAGCCAGCTCCTCATTGCTGAAGCGGATCACCATGTCCGCGTCGCCGTTGCGCAGGCTTACCACCGTGCGCGCGTAGGGCACGACGTTGTTGACCGCGCGCAGCCCGGCTCGCTCTGCGATCAGGTTGCCGATTTCGTACATCATGCCGCTGCTGCCATTGCCGTCGACGATGCCGAAGGGTGCGGACTGGATGGTCTCGATGCGCAGCAGGTCGGGGGCCGCCCGTACGTCGATGCTGGCCAGCCCCCAGGCCACGACCAGCACCATTGCAAGCCAGGGTCGCCGGCGAACAGGCATCCAGCGCATCAGGCCGATGCGGGCAGATCAAACAGCAGGCAGGTCGTGCTGGCGTGCGCGTAGAGCTTGCCGTCGTGGCCCACCAGCTCGGCCTCTGCCGTCGTGACCTGCCGCCCGCGATGCACGACGCGGCCGATGGCGCGCACCAGCGGCACCTTGTCGGTCAGCGCGCGCACCAGGTTGACCTTGAATTCCAGCGTCGTGTAGGCCCGCCCCGCGGGCAAGGTCGTGTGTACGGAGCAGCCCAGCGCCGAGTCCAGCAGCGTCGCAAACCAGCCGCCATGCACGCTGCCCAGCGGGTTGTAGTGCTTGAACTGCGGCCGGCCCTGGAAGACGGCCTCGCCGTCAGTCACTGAGATCAGCATGAAGTCCAACGTCTCGCTGATGGGCGGGCGCGGTGCCAAGCCGTCCAGCATGGCCTGCATCTGCTGCAGCCCGGTCTTGCCGGCCAGCATAGTGCGCGAAGCCAGGCCGCTGTCGGCCTGCTGGCGCGACCGCAACGTCGCCTCGTCGGCCTGCCATGTCGCGAGGAGGTCTTCGGGAGGGGAGGGGCTCATGATGGCGGCTGCAGTGGATGAGCCGCCCATTCTGCGCAATCGCGCCGCGGCGCGCTGTCACGCCGGTTCAAGCAGCGAGGCGTTCGTGCACACTGAGGCTGCGGCGCTGCTGGGGCCTGGTCAGCCTGAGCTTGTCCAGCACCGGCCCCTGCCAAGGCAGCAGGTACACCAGGGTCGCCAGTGCGGCCTTGCGGCGCGACGACAGCAGCGGCCGGCGGCGGTCATCCAGCAGCAGCACGTTGGAGCGCACGTTGAGCGGGTCGACTTGCACCACCGTCCCTTCGCCGATCTCGACCCAGTCCCACTCGACCCAGGCACTCACATCGGCATAGCAGCGCTCCCAGCGCGTCACGCCGCCGACACCACGCTCACCGGTGTGGGCACGGTGGACGCTGGTCAGTGCGTGCCTGACATCCTGAGCAGCGCTGGACAGTGCGGCCAAGGGCCAGCAAACACTGCCCTCGGGCAGCCTGATCGTGAGCGACATGGGAACACCTCGCGGTCGTGTGATTCGAACGAGAGGCAGTCTCTGGTCACGGTGGCATCGGAACAAGCTGGCAGACTTGGCAGGTATGGGCAAGCCCGAAATGAACTATCAGCAGCTGATCGACGTCGGCTTGAGCGAGGACTTCAACAGCTTCGAGCGCCGTCTCGTCGCGACGGCGGATGCGCTGGGGTTCCCCATCATCTCCGGGGTGTTGATGCGTGGCCTGCTGCAGGACGCAGATGTGCAGATCACGTCGCTGGGCAACACACCCGAGGCCTATCTCCAGGCGGCCAAGGACCTGGGTGACGCGCGACGCGACCCGGTGATGGCACGGCTGATGATCCAGTCCGTGCCCGTGGTCTACGACCAGCAGACCTACGCGGCCGCCGGTGTCGGCGAGCTGTGGGACATGCAGGCGTCCTACGGCTACAAGACCGGCATCGCAGTCAAGCTGCACCTGCCGGGCAACAAGCATTTCCTGCTCGGCGTGGACCGCGAGGAGGCGTTGCCCGAGCCGGGTGCGCAACTCATGCAGATGATCGGCGGCCTGCAGCTGCTGGCGGCGCATGCGCTGACGGCGGCGGACCGGCTGCTGGGCCCCAAGATCGACAAGGGCGACCTGCCCAAGCTGACAAAGCGCGAGCTGGACGTGCTGAGCTGGACCTCGCAGGGCAAGACGGCCTGGGAGGTCAGCGTCATCCTGGGCATGAGCGAGAAGACCGTGAACTTCCATCTCGGCAACGCCATGCGCAAGCTGGGCGTGACGTCCAAGCACCAGGCCGTGCTCAAGTGCGTGGCGGCTGGCCTGCTATGAGGCGCATCGAGTCGCGTTGAGGCGGCATCCGCGGGCACAACCTAGAAGACTTGCTAGGTTTCTAGGGGGGTGAAAACAGGGACAGTCCGGCTTAGCGAATTTCCGCGCCCCAGCCCCCCAGGAGCACCCCATGAAACTCATCGACCTCGTTTACGAAATCCTCGGTCTTCCCCGTCTGGGCGGCTGAACGGCAGTCGAGGCCGAGCCGGGATCGACATGCAAGCCGCAATGGATTGCGATGGCGACAGGGTCCAAGCCGCGTGCTTTGGCAGCAAGGTGCTGGCCGCGCGCATCGAGCCTGCCGCAAGGCCTCATCTCGTTCGCAGCGGAGTCGCCGTGTCCATCTCCGCAGAAACTTATGCCCGGCTGTTGAGCCTCGCCGACCAGGCACCGCTCGACTGTCTGCCGATCAGCGAGCGGACGCTGGCACGCGCCAGGACGCTGGGCTACAACCAGATCGGCCAGATCCGCAACACGCCAAAAAGCCGACTGCTGGCAGACCTTGGCGAGGAACGCGCCGAGGAACTCAAGCAGGCGCTGCACGATTTCGGCATGCGCTGAGCGGCCGCGTCGCGCCGCGCTCAGGCCTGTTTCGCCGTCCGACGCAGGTCGACCGCATCCGGCATGTCGCGCGTCTCGTTGGCTGCAAGCCGGAAGATGCGCAGCGCCGCAGCGACCTGCTCGGTGTCGTCCAACATTTGGGCCGCCGCCCGGGCCAACTGCTCCACCATGCTGGCGTTCTGCTGCGTGATGCCGTCGAGCTGCCGTATCGCGCCATGCACCTCGGCCACGCCGCGCAGCTGCGCGTGGGCGCCCTGGTCGATGTTGGCGATCAGCGTCGTAAAGGCGCTCACCTGGGCCAGCGTGGCGTCGATGCTCTCACGCGCCGACCGCGTCTGCGCCTCGCCGGCCTGGACGCGGCGCGTCGAATCGTCAATCAGTGATTTGATCTCGCGCGCCGCCGTCGAGCTGCGCTGCGCCAGCGCCCGCACTTCGCCCGCCACGACCGCGAAACCCTTGCCATGCTCCCCGGCCCGCGCCGCCTCGACGGCGGCGTTGAGCGCCAGCAGGTTGGTCTGGAAGGCGATGCTGTCGATCAACTGCACGATCTCGCCGATGCGGCTGGACGAGCCGGCAATGCCGCCCATTGTGTCCGTCACAGAATGCACGACCTCGGCGCTGCGGCGCGACACCTCGTGCAACTCGCCGGCCACGCCGCTGGCGGTCTCGGCATCAGCGCTGGTGCCACGCACCGTCGTGGCGATCTGCTCCATGCTGGCCGCTGTCTGCTGCAGGCTGGCGGCCTGGCTCTCGGTGCGCTGGGCCAGGTCGCGGTTGCCCTGAGCGATCTCGTGGCTGACGCCACGGATGCGGTCGATCTCATGCCGCGTGTCGCCCACCATGGCGCACAGGTTCACGGCCACCTGCGCGAGCGCGGATTCCAGGTGACGGGTCAATGCGCTGCCGCTGGAGCGCAGCGTGGCGGACAAGTCTCCCGCGGCCAGCGCGTTCACGAAGGCTTCGACCGAACCTAGCGCGGCCTGCAGCCTGGCCTGCCGCAGCATCGCCAGGCCGGCCGCGGCCACGACGGCAGCAGCCGCTGCAGCCCAGGGGCCGGCGAAGGCGAAGACCGCGACGGCCAGGCCGGCCGACAGCAAAGGCCCCGGCATGCCCGCCAGCCAGGGCAGGCGGTGCCCCAGCCGCCGCAGCGCGCCGCCCAGGCCGGGGCGCACCAGCTCGCCGCCCTGCAGGCGGTGGCGCAACTCGCCGTTGGCTTTCTCCTCGCGCATCAGCGCGAACAGCTGCTCGGACTGCTCGATCTGGGCACGCGTGGGCTGCGAGCGCACCGACAGGTAGGCCACCGGCCGGCCACCGTCCAGCAGCGGCGTCACGTTGGCCAGAACCCAGTAATGGTCGCCGTTCTTGCGGCGGTTCTTGACGACACCGGACCAGGGGCGGCCGGCAGCGATCGTGGCCCACATGTCGCGGAATGCCTCTTCGGGCACGTCAGGGTGACGCAGGATGTTGTGGGGCTGGCCCAGCAGTTCGTCGATGGTATAGCCGCTGGTTTCGACGAACACGGCGTTGGCATGCAGGATGCGGCCCTTCAGATCGGTCGTCGAGACCAGGGTCCGGCCGGTGGGGAAGGGGAATTCGCGTTGGGTGACGGCTTGGATGCGCATGGATGAGTCCTCTGACATGCGAGCATGCGGGCCGTGGTCGTACAAACCCTTGATCTGGCGCAATCCCGCCAAGGCCCTCCCGAGCCCAGCATGCAAGACCGTGACATCCCCCTCGATTCCTGGCCACGCCGCGCTGCGCTGGCGCATTTCCGTGGCATGGCCCAGCCGGCTTTCTGCGTCACCGTGCCGGTCGACGTGACCGGCCTGCGCGAGCGCGCAGCCCACCACGGCGCCACGCCCTGGCTGGCCTACCACCACGCCGCACTGGAGGCGGCCAACGGCATCGACGCGATGCGCCAGACGATGCACGCGGACGGCAGCGCCGTGCGCGAGTTCGCCGTCATCCACGCCAGCACGACGGTGCTGCGCGATGACGGCAGCTTCGGCTTCCTGCCGCTGCCGCGCGAGCCCTCGCTGGCGCGCTTCGCGGCCTCGGGCAAGGCCCGCATCGGCCGGGTGCGGGCCGCCACGGGCAGCCTGTTCGCTGGGGACGAGCCTGGCGAGGTCCGGGAAGAGACCCTGGTCCACATGACTGCCTTGCCCTGGCTGGCGTTCACGGCCTTCAACCATGCCCGCGGCGCTGGCGATGACCGGCCCAAGGTCGCCTTCGGCCGCTTCGCCTCCGCAGGCGACCGCCTGCTGATGCCGGTGGCGGTGGACGTCCACCATGCGCTGGTGGACGGCGTGCACATGGGCCGCTTCTTCGAGCAGCTGCAGGCGAACCTGGACCGGATCTAGCTCAGACCACGGCCTCGAGCACCGCGCGGCTGACGTCCAGCGTCACGTCGCCGTGTTCGCCCAGTGCGGTCATGCCGTGGGCTTGCAGCTTGGCGAGGATGGCGTCCAACCGAGGCTCACGGATACCGTGGCCGGACAGCCGGGTGGGCACGCCCATGCGCTCGAAGAAGGCCCGCGTGGCTTCGATGGCGGCGTCGATGCGGGCGTCATCGCTGCCCTCGCGCAGGTTCCACACCCGCTCGGCGTACTGCAGCAGCTTGGCGCGCTTGGGCTCGCGCCGGGCGGCCAGCATCGCGGGCAGCACGATGGCCAGCGTCTGCGCGTGGTCTAGCCCATGTACCGCGGTGATCTCGTGGCCCAGCATGTGGGTGCTCCAATCCTGGGGCACACCGGCGCCCAGGTAGCCGTTGAGCGCCATGGTCGCGGCCCACATGACATTGGCGCGGGCGTCGTAGTCGGTTGGACTGGCGAGCAGCTTGGGGCCTTCCTCGAGCAGCGTCAGCAGCAGGCCCTCGGCCATGCGGTCCTGCACCTTGGCGTTGGCCGGGTAGGTCAGGTACTGCTCGATGGTGTGGACGAAGGCGTCCACCACGCCATTGGCGGTCTGACGCTCGGGAAGGCTGAACAGCGTGCTCGGATCCAGCACGGCGAAGCGCGGGAACACCTTCTCGGAGCCGAAGAAGAGCTTGTCGCCCGTCTCGCGCCGGCTGATGACGGCGCCGGAGTTCATCTCCGATCCGGTGGCGGCCAGCGTCAGCACGACGCCCAGCGGCACCGCGGACTTGACCTTGCCCTGGCCGGTCAGCAGTTCCCAGGGGTCGCCTTCGTAGTGCAGCGCCGCGGCGATGAACTTGCTGCCATCGGCCACCGAGCCACCGCCCACCGCCAGCACGAAATCGATGCCGTGCTCGCGGCCGGCCGCGACCGCGCGCATCAGCGTGGCGTAGTCGGGGTTGGGTTCGATGCTGCCGAACTCGGCCACCAGGCGTTCGCCCAGGGCCTGGCGGACCTGCGCCATGACGCCGTTGCCCAAGATGCTGCCGCCGCCATAAGTGACCAGCACCCGGCTGCCGGCCGGCACCTGCTTGGCCAGCGTGGCGATCTGGCCCTGGCCGAACAGCACGCGGGTGGGGACGTAAAGGTTGAAGTTGTTCATGGTGTGTTGTCGTTGTGGGGTCGGGAAAAGGGTGAATGGTGTCAGGCCCAGAAAGGCTGTGGCGCGGCGGGGGAAACCCGCGCTCATCACGCGTTTCGGGATGTTGCCGTCAGGCGGCCTGCTCCCGCGTGAACTGGGTGTAGCCCTCGGCGCCGCCGCCGAAGTAGCCGGCGACCGGCGCGTCGAACAGCGGCCGGTTGTGCTGCAGGCGCTCCACCAGGTCCGGGTTGCCGATGAAGGCGCGGCCGAAGGCGACCATGTCGGCGCGGCCCTGTGCCGTCGCATCCAGGGCGCGCTGCCGGTCATAGCTGTTGTTGGCGATGTAGGCGCCAGCAAAGGCGGCACGCAGCGCGCGGATGTCGAAGGCATCGGCACCGTTGTCGCTGTGCATCTGCCCCTCGACGACGTGCAGGTAGGCCAGGCCCATCGCGCTGAGCCGGCCGGCCAGGTAGCCGTGGGTCTGCATGGGCGTGCTGTCCAGCGGCGTGTCACCGATGGCGGTGGACAGCGGCGACAGCCGCAGGCCCACGCGGTCGGCGCCCCAGACGCCGGCGACCGCCTCGACGACCTCCAACGTGAGCCTGGCGCGGTTCTCGATGGATCCGCCGTAGCGGTCGGTGCGCTGGTTGGTGCTGTCGCGCAGGAACTGCTCCAGCAGATAGCCGTTGGCGGCATGCACCTCCACGCCGTCGAACCCCGCGGCCCTGGCGCGCAGCGCGGCCTGGCGGTAGTCCTCGATCAGCCCGGGGATCTCGTCCGTGGCCAGCGCCCGCGGCATGGACGGCGGCTGGAAGCCTTGCTCGGTGAAGACGCTGCCGCCAGCCTGCAGGGCCGAGGGCGCCACCGGCGCGGCGCCGCCTTCCTGCAGGCTCGCATGCGACATGCGGCCCACGTGCCAGAGCTGCATCACGATCTTGCCGCCGGCGGCGTGCACCGCGTCGGTCACCGCCTTCCAGGCGCTGACCTGCGCATCGGTGTAGATGCCGGGCGTGTAGGCATAGCCGCGGCCCTGGCGCGAGATGTTGGTGGCCTCTGCGATGAGCAGGCCGGCCGAGGCGCGCTGGCGGTAGTACTCAACGGCCAGCGGCGTCTGTACGCCGTCCATGCCGGCGCGCGAGCGGGTCAGCGGTGCCATCGCGATGCGGTTGCTGACCTCGATGGCGCCGAGGTGGGTGGGGGAGAAGAGGGCGGTGGTGGTGGACATGGGGGGCTCCAGGTTCGTGGTGGGTCTTGGGTCTTGGGTCTTGGGTCTTGGCACTCGGCGCTGGAGGGATGCGGCGCCGCGGTGATGCACGAAGAATGGATGCGGCGCAACAATTCATCAAATTTATCCTTTGAATTCCAGACATTCGTTTGGCAACATATCTGCATGCGCTACGACCTGAACCTGCTGCCGGTCTTCCTGGCCTTGATGGAGGAGCGCAGCGTGACCCGCGCCGCCGCGCGGCTGGGCATCACCCAGCCGGCGCTGTCCAACGCGCTGACACGGCTGCGCGCGCTGCTGCTGGACCCGCTGTTCATCCGCGAGCGCTACGGCATGCAACCCACGCCCAAGGCGCAGGAACTGGCACCGGTGATCGCCGCGGCGCTGGCCGCGCTGGACGGCCTCGTGCGGGGCCAGCAGGCGTTCGACCCGGCCCAGGCGGACCTGCTGCTGACCATCGCCCCCAACAGCTACGTAGAGTTCGTGTTGGTGCCGGCCATCGTGGCGCGGCTGCGCGAGCGGGCGCCGGGCATACGGTTGCGCCTGACGCCCTACGGCAGCGACCTGGCCGAGACCGGCGTCATCTCCGGCACGACCGCGCTGGTGCTGGGACGCATCAATGACCCGCCGGACAACTTGGTCGTGCAGCACCTGCTGGACGACGGCCTGGACTGCATCGTGCGCGCCAACCACCCAGAGGTGGGCGCGACGCTGTCAAAGGCCCAGTACGAGGGGCTCAAGCACGTCAACATGCTGCCCCCCGGGCGACTGCGCGTGGGCCTGTTCCAGGCGCTGGAGCGCCAGGGCCTGAAGCGCGAGGTGGCGGTGTCGGTCACGCATTTCCTGGCCATCCCGGAGATGGTGGCTGTGACCGACTACTGCGCCACGCTGCCACGGCTGATTTGCCGCCACCTGGCGGGAGACAGGCGGCTTAAGGTGCTGCCGGCGCCGGTGGATCTCGGGACCTTCCCGGTGCAGATGGCGTGGCATGTGCGTTACCGCGACGACCCCGCCCACCGCTGGCTGCGGGCGCTGATCGACGAGGTGGCCAGGGAGGTGGCAGCCGCGCAGCCGCCTAATCGCCCAGCGTCACGATGACCGGTGCGTGGTCGCTGGGCCGCTCGTTCTTGCGCGGCAACTTGTCGATCTCGCAGGCCGTCACCCGGCCCTTCAGTGCAGCGCTGACGAGGATGTGGTCGATGCGTAGCCCCTGGTTCTTGCGGAAGGCCAAGTTGCGGTAGTCCCACCAGCTCCAGCTCTTGGCCGGCTGCTCAAAAAGGCGGAAGGCATCGGTCAGCCCCAACTGGACGAGCTGCTGGAAATGCTCGCGCTCCTCGGGCGTGCAATGGATCTGGCCCGCCCAGGCCACGGGGTCGTAGACGTCCCGGTCCTCGGGGGCAATGTTGAAGTCACCCATCAGCACCAGTGCCGGGTGCTGCTTCAACTCATCGGCCAACCAGCCACGCAGGCCGTTCAGCCAGCTCATTTTGTAGACGAACTTGTCGCTGTCCGGCGCCTGGCCGTTGGGGAAGTAGCCGCCGATGACACGCACGCCGCCCACCGTGCCAGCAATCACGCGGGCCTGTTCGTCCGCAAAGCCGGTGATGTTCTTGACGACGTCGGTGGCCGGCTCGCGGCTGATCAGTGCGACGCCGTTGTAGGTCTTCTGGCCAAACCACTGCACCTGCCAGCCGGCAGCGCCAAAGTCGGCGGTGGGGAACTTGTCGTCGGTGAGCTTGGTCTCCTGCAGCACCAACGCGTCGACCGGATGCGCGGCCAGCCAGTCCAGCACCTGCGGCAGGCGGACAGCCAGGGAGTTGACGTTCCAGGTGGCGAACTTCTTCATCGCGGCGAGCTCAAGACGTTGGACTGGCGGGCATTGTGACCGGCGCCAGTGCGGCCACCACATGGGTCAGTAGGCGCTGCAGCCGGCCCAGCCGCCGCAGGTCGCGGTGGTAGCCCACGTAGACCTCGCGGCTGGGCGGCGGGTCGGCATCGAAATCTACGCGCACCAGGCCGGCATGGCCGTCGCCCAGCAGGCGCGGCAGCACCGTCCAGCCGCAGCCGGCGGCGCACAGGGCCGCCTGCACCTCGCGGTTGTTGCTGCGCATGGCGACACGGGCACGGGGCAGCACACGCTGCAGCCAATGCACGTCGGGCATCTCGGCAAAGGCGGTGTCCATCGTGACGAGGTCCAGCCCGCTGCCATCGCCCCAACTGGGTGAGGGCTGGCCCGGTGCGCCGTAGAGGGCGTAGTCCAGCGTCATCAGCCGGCGCTGTACCACTTCCGCGCCGTCGAAGGGGCGGATGCGGAACACCAGATCTGCCTCGCGCCGAGCCAGGCTGAACAGGCGCGACTCAGTGACGAGCTCAATGCAGACTTTCGGGTGCCGTTGCCGGAAGCCGGCGAGCACGGGCGCCAGCACATGCAGGCCGAACCAGTCCGACGATGACACCCGGATCAGCCCCTCGGGCTCGTCGCCTTGGCCGGCCAGGCTGCGCTCGAAGCCCAGCGCCTCCTCTTCCATGCGCTCGGCGTGGGCAAGCACCTCGGCGCCGGCGTCGGTCAGTAGGAAGCCCTCGCGGCCGCCGCGCTGAAACAGCGGCGTGGCCAAGCGGTCCTCAAAGGCCTTCAGCCGCCTGCCCATGGTCGGCTGCGACTGCCCCAGGGCACGCGCGGCACCGCCGAGCGATCCGGCCCGAGCGACGGCGAGGAACACCTTGATGTCATCCCAATCCATGCCGTTGATCATACAAATGTGCATGGATTGTTTTCATATTCATTGGTTTTCATTCGAATTCGCATGGACAAAACTTCTCTCCATCACCACCGGAGTTCGTCATGAGCCATTCCCCTCCCACCACCACGACCACCACCACCATGCGCGCCCTGCGCGTGGACCAGCCGGGTGGCGATTTCGTTGCCGTCGACCTGCCCCTGCCCGCAGCGGCCCCGGGGCAGGTTGTGGTGCGCGTCCAGGCCAGCGGGGTGAACCCGTTGGACACCAAGATCCGCGCAGGTCAGGCGGCCCACGCCCGCCAGCCGCTGCCGGCCGTGCTGGGCATCGACATGGCCGGCATCGTCGAGCAGGTCGGACCGGGTGTGACGACCTTCGCGCCCGGCGACGCGGTCTATGGCATGGCCGGCGGCATCGGCGGCCTGCAAGGCACGCTGGCCGAACGCATCGCCGTCGATGCCCGGCTGCTGGCCCACAAGCCGGCGCGCCTGAGCCCGCACGAGGCCGCCGCGCTACCTCTGGCCGTCATCACCGCCTGGGAAGGGCTGGTGGACCGTGCCGGCGTTCGCCCCGGTCAGACCGTGCTGGTGCAAGGCGGTGCCGGTGGCGTGGGCCACGTTGCCGTGCAACTGGCCCGCGCCCGTGGTGCCCGTGTGTTCGCCACGGTGGCGGCCGAGGATTTCGATCTCGTTCGGTCCTGGGGCGCCACGCCCGTCGACTTCCGCACGGAGACCGTAGACGACTACGTGGCCCGGCACACCGGCGGCCTGGGCTTCGACATCGTTTTCGACGCCGTCGGGGGTGCAGTGCTGGACGCCTCCTTCACCGCCGTGCGCCACCACGGCGGCCATGTCGTCAGCATCCTGGGCTGGGGCACGCACAGCCTGGCGCCGCTGTCCTTCCGCGCGGCGACCTACTCGGGCGTGTTCACGCTGCTGCCGCTGCTCGGTGGCGAAGGCCGCGAGCGGCACGGCGCCATCCTGCGCGAGGCGGCCGTCTTGGTCGATGCCGGGCAGTTGACGCCGCGGCTGGACCCACGCCGCTTCACGCTGGCCGACGCAGGCGAGGCGCATGCGCTGGTCGCCAGCGGGCGAGGGCAGGGCAAGGTCGTCGTGGACGTGGCCGCCCGAGATGGCTCGACGGCGCCGGGACCAAAGGACTGAAGCCTCAGGCTCCGGCCTCGGCCGAGGTGTCGCAGTCCAAGCAGTTCTCGATGGGAGGCGACGGCAGGTGCAGGTCGCTCTGTACCTGGCGCAGCGCGGTGCGCAGGCCTTCTTCGACGACCGGGTGGTAGAAAGGGCTGTCCAGCATCTGCTGCACGGTGTCGCCGCGCTGCACGCTCCAGGCCAGCAGGTGGCCTAGGTGCTCGGCGGCGGGGCCGATCATCTCAGCGCCCAGCAGCCGACCCGTGCCCTGCTCGGCATAGACGTGCAGTGCACCGCGATTGACGAGCATGACGCGGCTGCGGCCCTGGTCGGCGAAGCTGACCCGGCCAGTGTCGAAGGGCGTGCCGGCGGCCGTCAGTTCGGCATGGCTGGCGCCCGCCAGCGCAATCTGCGGGTCGCTGAAGACGACGGCCAACGGCGCGCGGCGCGGGCGGTGGTGCACGTCGGGCCAGCGCGCCGCGTTGTCGCCGGCGATGCGGCCGGCGTCGGCGGCCTCGTGCAGCAGCGGCCTGTCGTCGGTCACGTCGCCGGCGACGAAGACATGGCTGCTGCCCCATTGGCCGGTGTGTCGGTCCAGGCCGAGCCGTCCGTCGGCGTCGCGCGGCAGCCCCAGGGCCTCCAGCCCCAGGCCGTCAAGGTTGGGCTCGCGGCCCGACGCGCAGAGCAGGGCGTCGAACCGTTCGCCGCCGATGACGACCTGGTCGTCGTCCAGCACCGGGTCTAGCGTGGCGGCATGGCGCGTCAGTGGCAGGGCTTCAGAGAAAAGCGTCTGCGCGAGCGCCTGCAGTTCGGGGTCGGTCAGCGGCCCGACGCGCGCGCTGCGGGCGAACAGCCGCACGCGCACGCCCAGCCTGTGCAGCGCCAGCGCCAGTTCCAGCCCGATGACGCCCGCGCCCACCACCGCCAGCGAGCTGGGCAGGTCCGTCCAGTCGAACACGTCGTCGTTGACGATGAGCCTGGCACCCAGGCGTTCACGCCAGCCGGGCGGGACGCGTGGCCGCGAGCCGGTGGCGATGACGACAGACCTGGCCTCGACGCGCTGGCCATCGACGTCCAGCGCGTTGGCGCCAACGAAGCGGGCGCGGCCGAACAGCCGTGTCGCCTCCGGCCAGCCGTGGACGGTGTCCAGCACGAAGCCGACGAAGCGGTCCCGCTCGCTGCGCACCCGCTGCATGACAGCACGGCCGTCGATGCGCGGCGGCTCGGCCAGTACGCCGAAGCGATGGGCCTCGCGCACCGTCTCGGCGGCATCGGCGGCGGCGATCAGCAGCTTGCTGGGCATGCAGCCCACGCGTGCGCAGGTCGTGCCGTAATGTGCTGCCTCAATGAGCAGCACCCGGTCGGTGTGCACGCGCGCAGCCCGGTAGGCCGCCATGCCGGCAGTGCCGGCGCCGATGATGGCTACGTCGCAGGAGAGGGTCATGAGGCGTACTTTCTGAGGGTCTGCGAAGGCAGCTCGCCGAACAGCTGACGATAGCGTGAGCCGAAGTGGCCCAGATGCTCGAAGCCTTCATCACCGGCGGCCTGCGACACGCTGAGCGCGCCGGACGCCGTGGCCAGCAGGCGCTGGCGCACCGCGTTCAGTCGCAGGCTGCGCAGGTAGTTCACGGGCGTCGTCTCGGCCACCTGCCGGAAGCCGTTTTGCAAGCTGCGCTGGCTGATTCGCAGGCGCCGGCACAGCGTGTCAATCGCCGCAGGGTCGTCACCACCGCCCGCAACGAGGCGATGGCATTCAGCCACGATATAGCCCGCCGAGGCGCTGCCCGTGCGCTGCACGGGCACCGTGGCGGCCTCGAAGACCGCGGTCAACGCGGCGAATGCGCCGAGCGCAGACGCCTTGCCCAACAGCGTGGCGCGCAGCGCCTGCAGCACCGGGCCTGGCACCTGCACGGTCGACTTCGACAACAGCGCCACTGCCGCCGGCGGCCAAGGCCGCGCATCGAGCAGGCGACGGAAGTCCTCGGCATTGAAGCTGCACGCCAGCAGCACCATCCCAGGCGGGCGTTGAAGCATGAACTCCTGGCCGGCACGCAGCACAAACAGTAAGTTGTCGCCCAGCTCGCGCCCCTGCATCCATGGCTGGCCCATGCCGGCACCGGCCAGCATCGCGAAACACAGCTGGCCGGCCGGCAGGCAGCCTTGCTGGGCCACACGCTCACTCATCCATTTGCGAAACACCTGCAGGCCTGGCACCGTCGTCTCGACAAGCGCGCTGCGCATGTGCCCCGACGACAACTGGGTGTAGCGCTGCGCCCACTCGGGCGCAGAGGCGCCGTGCAGATGGAAATCGTCGAACACGTCCAGGCGGAGAGCCATGCGGTGGGTCGGGAACTGCGGCCGGGCAAGGATAGCCCGCGCGAGCATGACCCGCGACCCTCGCGTCTTGCGGATTTGGGCTAACGGCAGCACCGGGTCGCCGCCCATACTGTGCCGCAGAAGAGGGCCCTACCGATGTGGACTCGACGCACCGCGCTGGCCCTGGGGCTGGCGGTTTCAACCATGAAGAGCCGTGCCATGACGCTTGAAGACATGAAGACACAGCTGCTTGGCGACTGGGGCAGCCTGGCGCCGGAGCTGCGGCCCAGTGGCCAGAAGAACCCGGATGGCAGCCTCAAGCCGTTTCACCTGAGGCGAGAGTTCCGTTGCCTTGCGGCTGATCGTTTCGAGCTGCTGGTCACCAACTGTGCAGACCCGCTCGGCCGCGTGCCGCTGGCGCGCATCCTCATCCGCGGCCACATGCTGTGGCGCGGAGAGCACCCCATCGCGCCAGGTGCGCAGAAGGTCGACTTCATCGCCGATGAGGCCTACGAGGTGACGCCGCTGCTGCAGGGCTTTGCCGATGTGCTGAACCAAGTCGCCGCACAAGGCTATGCGACCTGGACCGTCGGCGCGACACAGAGCATCTTCGGCAAGAACTTCGTACCCTTCGGCCTCGTCGAGGGCAGGCATTTCAAGGAATACGACCTCGTCCACCTGAGCCACGGGCTGCTGTTCTGGGGCGCTCGCCACGTCGACGGGCGCGGCTTCGACACCGAGGAAAACCGGCCGACGAATCTGCAAATCCCCCTGCAGCGCCTTCAAGCTCCGTCAACGCCACCGTGAGCTGGGCTCGACGTCAGTTGACCGGCGGCGTGGCCTTCAGCCAGCCGTGGATGTACATGACGTGTTCTCGGTACTGCTCGGCCTTGTCGCCACTGCCGTTGTAGCGGCGCACGGCGCCGGGCACGTCCCCCCCGGACGCGCGCAACTTGTCCTGCATCTCCTTCATGAAGCGGTCGAGGCAGGCCTCTATGCTGGCCCAGCCGCGATCGCGGAAGAAGCCGGGGTCCTTATCGAAGTGCTGCAGGTCGTACTGGAAGATGCCGTAGCCCTTGTAGAGCCAGCGCTGCGGCCCGTAGCCACGCAACTTGCGGGTTTCGTTGGCCTCTTCGATCAACTGGTCGGTCAAGACGTCACCCACCTTGGCGCGGAAGTCCGCCGCGTTGCGAGGGAAGGCTGACCGGCTGGTACCCGGCACGTCGCCGCTGCCGTCGAACACGCAGCGCGCCAGCACGTCGACCGGGCCGAGGCGGTCTATCCAGCTCAGCCAGACGTTGGCCGTCTCCTTGCAGGCGATGGCGGCCACCAGGTCGGCGTCGACCGGTGTGCCCTGGATGATCTGGTTGATCTGGGCGCTGAAGTTGCGGAACAGCCAGTCGCGCGCGCGCAGCGCCTGCGGTCGCGAGACCGGCATATCGGCCGGCACCGGCCCCGCATCCGCCATCACTGTGGGCTGCACCTTGGGCTTTGCGGCCGCAGCGACCAGCGCCGAGGCCGCGCCCTGCGGGATGTCCTGCTGGCGCACGGCAGCGGCCTTGAACATCGACGTCCACGTGTCGGCATCGACGACGCCGTTGGCATCCAGCGCGTTGCGGCGCTGATATTCGGCCACGGCGAGCTTGGTGGCGCCTCCGAAGATGCCGTCGACGGTTCCGCAGGGCGGCTCGCTCTGCAGGATGGTCAGAGCCTGCTGAACAGCCCGCACATCCTCGCCGCGGCACAGCGGAAAGCGAAAGGCGATCTCGCGGCTGAACTCCATGGCTCAGACCCCCGCGCAGTTGCTCAGGCCGGCCGCTTCCTGGCGGGCGGCGTTGCGCGTGGCCCGGGAGGCGTCCGCGATGCTCGCCGGCGGCCCACCGTCCAACGCCCGGCCCGCCAGCCTGGACGCCTCGCGCGCGGCGCTGCAGCGTTCGTCGTTGCCCAGCGCCGGGCGTTGCGCCACGGCCAGGGCCGCAGAGGCCGCAAGCAGGTCGCGCTCGGCCGTGGCCGGCAGGCCGCTGAGGCCACTGCGCGCCTGGCGCAGCAATGCGAGCCCATCGGCGGGCGGCTTGAAGCCGGCGGCGCAGTACTGGGCGCGGGCGGCATTCTCGGCCAGGTTCACGGCATCCACGCTGCCGGCTGGCGCCGCGCCCTTGGCCTTGGCGTAGGCGTCGACCGCGCAGTCGAGGTTCTTGCGCGCGCTGGCGGTGGGCGGCGGGCAGGCAGCGCCCGGCGCGGCCTCGGCCCGGGCCAGTGCAAGGCAGGCCCGCCCGCGGATCGCCTGGATGCGCAGGCAGGCGGGCTCCGCGGGTTGCGTCAGGCAGTCGCCCTCTGCCATCTCGGCGGCGTTGGCGGCGTCGCGCCCTTCGGTCTGGGCCTGGGTCATCCGGTCGAGTTGACCGGTGCTCCCGGTGACCGCGGCGCAGCCGCCCAGCAGCAAAAGCAGTGTCAGGCTACGCATCACTTCACCTCCGCAATGGCACGAACGAGGTCGACGTTGTCGCGGCGCGCGGTGTCGGTCAGCATCACCAGCGCATCGAAGGCCGCCGCCTGGTCCCAAGGCACACCCGGCTTGGCCGAGATGCCAGACGCCGCGTCGATCAGCCGGTTGGCGTCGCGGGCCGTCAGGTTCTGCACGGCCGCCGTCGCGATCTCCGGGTTGCCGGATGCGGACAGCGTGGCCTTGATCTGGTTCAGCGTTGCGTCCTGGACGTCGCTGGCGCCATAGAGCGCCAGCAGCGACTGGCGCAGCTCCGCCATACCGGCATCGATGTCCGCATCGCTCAGCAGCCCCGCGGCCTCCGTGCCGGCGGCACCGTAGGCCTTCAACAGGCGCTGCGGGCCGTCATCGCGCAGTACCGCGTCGAGCAGGATGCCGTTGACGATGCCCGGCGGTTGATCGGCCAGCTTGGCCGACAGCAGCGGCGAGCGGTTCAGCGCACTGCGCACCAGCTCGGGCGATAGGGCGCCGAACTCGATCAGGCCCTGCGCCAGGGGCGCCGCAAGTACACGGGCGCGCCAGCGCTGGAACTGGCTGGAGCCGAGTTTCACGCCCATGCTGATCAGCGTCGCCAGCCCCGCGGCGGCGCCCAGCCCGGGGATGGCCGGCAGCACCGTCTGCAGCAGTGGCGACGCACGCTGCAGCAGCGCACCCAGCGGCGACTTGCCGCTGCCCGTCAGGGATTCGAAGGCATCGGTCAGCGCGGCGAGCTGGTCGCCGGTGGCGGTGGCGGCAGTCACGCCCTGCACGGCAGTGACCGCCCGCTCGGCCGCATCGATGGTCTTGTCAAGATCATCTGGCAGCAGGCCCTTGGGCAGCAGCGGTCCGAGCGTGAACAGCATGGTCTTGGACAGGCCCAGGTGGCGCTTGAGTGTCGACAACGTGGCGTCAAACTTGCCAGCCCGCTGGACCTGGTCGCTGCTGGCGTCGGCGCGCTGCTCGGCCTCGCCCAGGTCCTCTTTCGCTGCCTGCGCCTCGCTCTGCGCCTGGCTGGCACTCTCCTTGGCATCGGAGGCGATCTTGGTCTGCTGAAGCGCCTCGCGGTTGTCCTCGGCGATCTTCTCGACGGCCTGGGCCGGCACGCCGGTCGTGCGCGTGCCGAAGTAGAAGCCGAACACCCCGGTGATGATGCCGTTCACGTAGCCGGCGATCGCCGTGTCCATGCCCACCGCGTTGCTGAACAGCAGCAGCGGCAGGCCCACCACGGCGACCACCAGCGCCAGCACGGCGCGCACCGTACCTTCGGGCAGGCCCATGGGCAGGTCCTTCATCGCGGCCAGGCCAGCCGTGTCCAGCGACTTGCCCTCGATCAGCGCGAAGAACCGTGCCGACAGCCACCACAAGAACACGGCGGCACCGATGCCCACGCCGAAGATGAGCACCGCGACCACCAAGCGCAGGCCGCTCTTCTCCTTGTCCTCGAACTGCAGTGCCGACAGCGCTGGCATGCCGACGCCGTGCTGCAGCATGTAGCCCACCAGCGTCACCGCGCCGCCAATCATGACGATCTGCAGCGGCAGCCTAAGCAAGTCCTCCCAGAAGGCGCGGCCGGTACTGCGGTCGCTCGGGTCTGTTGGGTCTGGATTGCTCATGCGACGCGCTCCGGGTCTCTCGACAACGCGAGGTTGCGGGAGACGCATTTGGCGCGTTGTCAAGGCGTACCGCATCACCAAGGGAACGGATCAAATCCCGCGCCACCGGGCGGCATGCGGTGCCGACCTAGGGATGTTCAGGCGGCCGCGGGCTCATAGGCGGCCCGCCGGATTGCGTTGCAGAGCTGGCGGGCGGTGATGCTGGCCGCTTCGATTTCCACCTTGAGGGCGGCGAGGCCAATGCGCACGACGGCACGCGGATTGACCTCTCGCAACGCCTTGGTCACGCACTTGCACGGCGCGCATCAAGCATGTCGCTGACCCGGAAGTCGATCACAGTACGTCCCAACCGAGGCCCGCGGCCCTCATGGAAAGTTCGGTCGTGGCGGGTTCGCGGTCAATGCCGCGGGTCTCGATCATGGTGACCCTGTCGGTGTTGGCTGGCTCTCGCAGTGCCGGGCCGGCGGTAGGTCTTTCTGTTGCCGAACCAGGCGAGCTGCGCTTCAGCCGCGGGGTGACCGGGAACGGTGGCGCGCGGCCGGAGACACCCGGGCCGGCCTCTGGTTCGTCCGGAATACCCAGTCCCAGAAGCCGCTGCTGACGCCGTAGTAGCCCTGCTGGGCGTCTGCGGCGATGCAGCCCGGCATCGCCGCGCTCATGCGCCGATGGTGCAGCCCATGCCACAGGCGCCGCTGGTGCAGCCAGCGCCGCCCGAAGCGTGTCGCCGTGCCCACCGGCGGCCGATGGATGGCGTGGTGCGCCAGTCCGTAGGCGAGATAGCCGTTCAGCAGCCCGAAGCTCAGTGCCGCAGCCGGCCACACCCCCAGCAGCCAGATGGACGGCAACAGCAGGGTCAGGAAAATTGCGCCCGTCAGCAGCGTGGGGGCGGCGATCAGCGCGGCCGGGCGGCGGTGGTGCTCGGCATGCCAGCGGTTGAACGGCGGCAAGCCATGCAGCACGAAACGGTGCAGCAGGTATTCGAGCAGCGTCCAGCCCAGCAGGCCGGCTGCAGCACATCCCAGCAGCCTCAGCTCGGGCGGGTGGCTCAGCAAGGCGGCGGCCAGGATCAGCGACACGATGCCGTACAGGTAGAAGTCGGCTCGGTAGGCACCGGGACTGTGCTCGATAGTTAGCCAATGCATGGCCGTGCCGGGCGGGTCAGGTTTTCCCGGCCTTGGGCCTGGCGGCAGCCAGGCAGGCCGCGCGAGCATCGGTAGCCAACCCGTCGCACTTGGCGGCGGCGAGCTTGTCGTCGGCGACGCGGCGATCCTCTGCGGCATCATCCCTGGCATCGCTCATGCGCAGCCGCAACTTCAGGTCGACCTGGCCCCGGGTGCGAGCGGCCTGAGCCTCCTTCTTGCAGACGATCTTGGCGCTGCCATCCTTTTCGTTGCACAGCGTGCGCGCAAGGTCGTAGGCCGTGTCCAGCTTGACGGTGGCGACGCGGTGCAACGCCCTTCGCGTGCCTGTGTGGGCCAGGTCGAGTTCCGCCTTGGCCACCAGCTCCTTGCCACGCGCCTTTTCACGGCAGGCGTCGCGCGAGTTACCGGAGAGCCGGTCGCAGACCACCCTGGCGGCCAGCAGTTCCGCCTCGGCGCGCGCATTGCCTGCGTTGAGGTCGGTCGCGCTGGTCAAGCTGGCAGCGGGCACCGACGCGATGCACAGCGCGTTAAACAGGCCAACGGCGGCCCACGCTGCGTGAAGGAGGGCCCGAGGCGGGGCCGCGCGGGCAGGGCGGATGGGCATTGGCGCTTCCAGGGTGGTCGGCCGCCCATCCTGCCGGTCACGCACTGCCCTGTCGGTTCGACAGCGCACCGAGTGCGGCGCTCTGTACGCCATTTGACCGTTCTGCTGCACGGTAAAACGCAGATTTTCCCGCCACACAGCGCGCTCTTGTCAGCCCTGCCCGCCGGGAAGTGCACAAAGTGCGCCATCGAACAGACGCCTGCGGTAAAGCCCATGCAGCATGGCTCCGCCGCTGGCCTCACGAACTAGAAAAGCCTGGAGGACCTGCTCGGTCTTCCCAGCTGCACTCGGTGGCCGGCGGCGCAACCGTACAAACGTTGTATCCGCATCCTTTGGTGCGCTATCGCACGGTCGCCTGCGTCCGACGTGGGCAGCATCGAGGCCTTTGCGGGAGTCAGCCCATGCACGCTGTTCAGCCATGCCTCAGCGGCGTGGAGCCTCTGCTGCTCGCCTGCACCCAGGTGGCCACCTTCATCGGCCCCACGGCATTGACAGCGGCCAGCGGCTTCATCTTCCAGCGCGGCGCGCATCTGCTCCTCGTCACCAGCCGCCATGTGCTGCTGGACCGGGCCACGGACCACCGCCCCCAGCGCATCGAGTTCGTGCTGCGCGCCGCCGGCTCGGACATGGCACAGCAGCACCGCGTGTCGTTGCCCCTCCAAGACAACGGCACGCCCCTGTGGCGCGACACCGGCGGTGACGTGGATGTGGCGGCGCTGAAGATCCCGGCCATGGCCATGCCGCGACACGCCCAGTTCTGCGCCTTCGGCATTCGCCACATCCAGGTGCAGATGCATGCGGCTCGCCGGGGAGAGTCGCTGCAGCTTGGCGGCGTCCCGCTGGGCCTTCACGACACGCTGCACCACCTGCCAGTAGCGCGCAGCGCGGTGGTGGCCTCGGCCTTCGGAGTGCGCTTCCAGAGGCAGGGCTATTTCATTACGGAGGGCCCCATTCACAGCGGCAGCAGCGGCGCGCCGGTGGTTCGCCACAACCCTGACGGCGACGCCAGCCTGCCCTGGCAGCTGATGGGCGTGCATGCGCCTACCCCCGGGATGGCGGCGCGCCCCAAGCAGCCCCATGCCTCTCACGGCCTGCACCCGGCCTGGTACGCGGATGCCCTGCTGGTGCTGACCCAATGACGACGTGCATGAAAAAACCCTTATGTACGCTACCGCACACACAAAGTCCGGCGGCGCTGGCTAGAGTGTTTGTTTCAATGCAACGACCACCTAGGAGGTTCCGTGTCTGCACCTCCTGATGCCTGGGACCCTCGCAGCAACCGGCTGCTGGGCGCGCTCCCGGATGAAGACTGGGCCCGTCTGGCCGGCCAACTGGAGTTTGTGCCGCTGCAGCTGGGCCAGGTGCTCTACGAGTCCGGCCGGGCGCAGAGCCACGTGTACTTCCCCACCACGGCCATCGTGTCGCTGCTGTATGTGATGGAGGACGGCGCCTCGGCCGAGATCGCCGTGGTGGGCTACGAAGGCGTGGTGGGCGTGGCCCTGTTCATGGGCGGAGAGACCACGCCCAGCCGGGCCGTGGTGCAGAGCGCCGGCGGCTGCTATCGCTTGCGCGCCGTGGCCATCAAGGCCGAGTTCGGCCGCTACGGCGTCGGCATGCACCTACTGCTGCGCTATACCCAGGCGCTGTTGACGCAGATGGCGCAGACCGCGGTGTGCAACCGGCACCACTTGCTGGAGCAGCAGCTGTGCCGCTGGCTGCTGCTGAGCCTGGACCGCATTGCCGGTGACGAGCTGGTGATGACGCAGGAGCTGATCGCCAACATGCTGGGCGTGCGCCGGGAAGGCGTGACCGAGGCAGCGCAGAAGCTGCAGAAGCTGGGGTTGATCGACTACGCCCGGGGGCACATCACGGTGATGGACCGTCCCGGCCTCGAAAAGCGCAGCTGCGAGTGCTATGCCGTCGTCAGGCACGAATACGACCGGCTGCTGGGAAGTCCCTTACCGCTGCCCTTGGCCGCAGTGCGCTGAACCCAAGGTGCGTTGGCGCACAGCGCCGCCGGGCTGCACACGCGCAGACTGGTGCATGAATGCCAATCAGCTGCTCGATCACCTGCCCGCCGCAGAATTGCGGCGCCTGCTGGCCCTGAGTGTCCGGGTGTCGTTGCAGGGTGGCCAGCAACCCGCCGTGCAAGACATGCCTGCCCGCGCACTGCTGTTCCCGTTGCAGGGCTTCGTCTGTCTCGTGACGCCGCTGGACGCACACCCGCCGGTGCAGGTTGGCATGGTGGGTCGCGAGGGCGTGCTGGGCGCCCAGCTGCTGCTGGGCGTGGCCGCCAGCCCCGTGAGCGTGCGGGTGCAGGAGGCAGGCCTGGCCTGGAGCCTGCCGGCGGCCGCTCTGCGGCGGCTGCTCCCCGGCAGCCCGGGGCTGCGCCGGCTGCTGATGCGCTACCTGCTGGTCCAGCTGCGGTTGTCAGCCACCGCGGCAGCCTGCCTGCACTTCCACGCGCTGCAGGCACGCCTGGCGCGCTGGCTGCTGATGGGGCAGGATCGCGCCGAGGGCGAGGGTTTTGCGGTCACGCAGGAAGCGCTGGCGCACTTGCTGGGCGTGCGTCGCGTGGGTGTCACCGTGGCTGCGGGCCAACTGCAGGAGGCGGGCCTGATCCACTACCACCGCGGCTGGATCAGCGTCAGCGACCGGGCCGGCCTGGAGGGTGTCGCCTGCGGCTGCTACGCGCAGGACCGGGCGAGTTACCAACTCGGCATGAGCTACGAGCCAGGCGGCATGCTCCGTGCGGTAGCGCACTGACGGCCGCCAGAACCCTATTTACAAAGGGCACCCCATGACACCGCCGCCTGTGCAGACAGCAGTCGCAGACCTGGACAAGCGTGGCGCCTGGATGGGGCCCGCCTCCTGCAACGGCGCCTCGTCAAGCCTCCACCATGAATTGCCCTGGCTGCTGCAAGACGCCCTGGCGCAGCTGGCCATCGTCACGCGCCGCTGCACGCAGCTGGAGGCGAAATTGCGGGAGGGCCAGGTGCGCGAGCGCCGGCAGCTCCATCGTGCCGAACATGACGACCTGACGGGACTGCTCAACCGTGCGGGATTCCGCGATCGCCTGCAACAGGCGCTGGCTGCGGGCGGGCAGGTCGTCGTGATGATGCTCGACCTGGATGGCTTCAAGCTCATCAACGATCAACACGGCCATGCCGCCGGCGACGAGGTGCTGCGCATCGTCGCCGCCCGCATGAGCCACGCACTGCGCAATGGCGATGTGGTGAGCCGCCTGGGCGGGGACGAATTCGCCTGCCTGCTGCGCGACGCCGGCAGCCCGGACCAATTCCTGACGCTCGCGAGCAAGCTCAGCACGTCTATCGCCTCACCCTTGCTGGTGGCCGGCCATGACATGAGCCTGCACGCCAGCCTGGGCCACGCCGCCAGTCCCGCCGACGGCGCCTGCGTCGACACGCTGCTGACCAGCGCAGATGCGGCCATGTACCGCGCCAAGCGGGATCGCCGAGCCCGTCTGTTGAGCGTCGGGCCGGCGCCCGGTTGCGTTCCCGCAACCGCCATCAGCCAGGGATGACGATCTACCTCAGGGCGAGCCCTGAGGCACTGCTCGCACATCAACGTTCCGGGCTCAGCCGTCCACCGGCATCAGCACGGTGTCGATGGCATGGATCACGCCATTGGAGGCCTGGATGTCACGCTCCACGATGCGGGCCTTGTTGACCCTCAGACCTTGGGCCGTGTTCATGTTCAGCGATTCACCCTGCAGCGAGCTCAAAGTGGAGGGCTGGTCGCCGGGGACGGCCGACCTCACATGACCGGACACCACGTGCAGCAACAGGATGGACGTCAGCCTGGCCTTGCTCTCGGGCCTGAGCAGGTCGCTCAGCACGTTTCTGGCGAGCTTGCCGAACGCGGTGTCGTTCGGGGCGAACACCGTGTAGGGGCCGACACCATCGAGGAGGTCACCCAGGTCGGTAGCTCTGATCGCAGCCATCAGGTGCTTGAAGTGGCCCGTCCTGTGGGCCGTGTCCAGCAGGTTGTCGCGCTGGTCGGCCTTGCTTGAGGGCGTGCTGGCGGAGAAGTTGGCGTCATCAGTCATGGGAGCTTTCAGGAGATTCCTGCACGCCCTCGGGCGCCGGATGAGGGGGATCAAGTTGATGCTGGCGGCGGCGGCCACGGCGGTCTGTACGCTGGGCCACGCCGACACCGATGCCCACTGTCCGGCGGGAGCCGGCTGCAGGCGTTCGCGGGGCGGCTCAGCGCGTGCCGCTGACCTGGATGTCGACCCGCCGGTCCGGTTGAAGGCAGGCGATCACGCGCGGTGAACCCGCACCCTTGCAGTCGCCGGGATGCGTGACGGGCTCGGACTCGCCATGCCCCTGGGCGCTGATGCGCGCGGTGTCCACGTTGGCCGAGCCGACGAGGTAGGCCTTGACCGCGTCGGCGCGCTTGGACGACAGCGCCTGGTTGTAGGCCGCGCTGCCCAGGCGGTCGGCGTGGCCGGTGACGGCGATGCTGTCGAACCGCATGCCGGCCAGTTCGCTGGCGAAGACATCCAGCGCAGCCTTGCCCGGCGGGCGCAGCACGGCGCTGTCGAAGCCGAACAGCGACTCGGCGGTGAAGCTGACCCGGCGCAGCGGCGCGGGCGCGGGCGCGGGCAGGACAGGCGGCGGCGCGACCACCGCGACCGGCATCGGCGCGGTCTCGGCGCGCGGCGGTTCCGGCGCCACATAGGCCGCCCGCCGAGCGGGTTGCGGCGGTGCGCCGAACGGCATGATGGCGCTGACCGTGTAGGCCGTGGCGCGCACCGTGCTGCCCTGGGCATCGGCAAAGCGCGAGCGCTCGGCGTCGGCCCGCATCAGCAGTTGCGGCGTGACGGCGTACTGCAAGCCCACGCCGTAGCGCGGCGCGCTGTCGTTGGTACGGGCGCTGCGGCTGGCGCCGGCGACGGCGCCGCTGCCGGACCAGTCTGCGCTGGTGCGGGCACGCTGGTAGCCCACGCGCACCAGGCCCGACAAGTCCTCGCTGAATGGCAGGCTGCCCACCAGGTCCAGGTTCATGCCGGCCACCTTCAGCCGCCCGTCGAGCTGGCCTGCCGGGCTGGTGATGGCCCGGTAGCTGAACTGTCCGAGGCGGAAATAGCCCAGCTCGACGCCCAGGTAGCGGTTGAACTGCAGGCCGCCGAACAGCTTGTAGGCGGTGTCGCGCTGGTCGCTGCTGGTGCTGGTGATGGTCAGCTCGCTGCCGCTCAGCGCGGCGGCGCTGAGGCGGGCAGCGTCGAGGCGCGAGCGGGCCTGGCCGATGCCAGCGCCCAGGTAGGGGTAGGCACCATCGGTCGTCTGCGCATGGGCGATGGCGCCGATGAACAGGGCCAGCAGCGCGAGGGTTGACGGGTTGGGATGGCAGCGGAACAGGCGGTGCATGGCCGGCTTTCGAGGAATGAAGAGGGCGACAAATCCAAGCGGTTGTCGTTCATCCCCAACGCGGCGTCTGTGCGGCGGCATACCTCGGCCGGTCAATGTCTCGGAACGGCACCGGCGCTTCATGAGCCCGTGAGGGCATGGCCATGTGGCGCAGCGCACAGACGCCACAGGCCACGCGGGCCCAGGCTGCGCGCCCCTCCAACCAAAGAAACCGGCACGTCACATGGTCTGGTTGTTCTCTGTTGTTCTCCTGTTGTCCGCCCTGGCGGCCGTGGCGGCCTTGCTGGGCGCACGGGGCCTTCGCCTGTGGCGGGTGCAGACCGGTGCACTGGCTGCCAGGCTGGGCGCCGAACCCGGGCCGGCGGGCGTGACCCACTTCGACCCTGCCGAACTGGGTGGTCTGCCGCCGCCGGTGCAGCGCTACCTGCGCATCGCGCTGACGGCGGGCCAGCCCCTGGTGAGCGGTGTCCGGCTGACACAGAGCGGCACGATCAATCTCTCGCCCGCGGGCAGGCGCTGGCAGCGCTTCACCGCAGAGCAGCAGGTTGCGACGCGCCGGCCGGGCTTCCTGTGGGAGGCCCGCGTGGGGTTGTTTGCCGGCCTGAGCGTGCGCGTGCAGGACAGCTACCTGGCGGGAGCCGGCCTGCTGCACGCGGCGCTACCGGGCTGGCTCGACATGGCACGCCAGCAGGGCGGCGGCGAGCTGGCGCGCGGTGAGCTCATGCGCTTCCTGGCCGAGACGCCCTGGTACCCCACAGCGCTGCTGCCCAGCCAGGGCGTGCAGTGGGCGGCGGTGGACGCGCACCATGCGGACGCCACGCTGGCCGACGGCGCGGTCTCGGTGACGCTGCGCTTCAAGTTCGGTGACGCCGGCCTGGTGGACAGCGTGCGGTCCGAGGCCCGTGGCCGCCTGGTGGGCCGCAAGATGCAGATGGCGCGCTGGGAGGGTCGCTGGCGGGACTGGGTCACCCGCAACGGCATGCGTGTGCCGATGGCGGGCGAGGTGGCCTGGCTGCTGCTGGACGGGCGCCAGACCTACTTGCGGGGCCGCCTGGGCAAGCTGCGCTACCGGTTCAGCGCCTGACGCCGCAGCACCGCCTCAGATGGCCGAATACCAGGGCGCGAGCAACTGGCCGACGATGCTGCCGCAAAACACGGCCATCGACACCACGAGCAAGATCATCGGCAGCTGGCGCAGGGTCATTTGCAGAAAGGTCTCGTCCCCTCGGTGCGGCACGCCTTCGTTGTGTTCAAGGGGCACGGGCGGGCCATTGGTGCGCATGCGTACGCGCAGCCCGTAGCCTGGCCCGGTTCGGGCGGGGTTCATCGTCCGCCCTTCTGGCCCTTGCGGCCGGTGTGCTTGTGGCGCTCTGGCATCTGGGCTGAGGGCTTTGGCAGGTCGGGCTGGATGTCCAGCACGGGCGGGTGGCCCACCGGTTCGGCGGGCTTGCTCTTGGGCTTCATCGACTTCTTCATGACGTGCTCCAGGGTGATGCCCCGGCGCCGAAGGATGTCTGGCCGGGACTTGCGCGGACCTTAGGACGGACTGGCGGGGATCACCGTGCGGAAACGCACCCTCGGGCGCCTGGGTGCGCTGCCGCACGGACCCTGGCCGCGGATTGGTGCAGCCTCTGGCCTATCCCTAAAGCGAAGGCCCACCATGAACGCCACTGCGGCGCACCATCAGCGCGCCTCACCAGAACTCAGTGACACGGACCTCGCGTACATCGCCCAGGCGGCGCTGACCTGGAACCGCTCGCTGCCGCCCGACGCGGTAAGGGCCAGCGCCAAAGCCGGCTGGCTGACGCTGGCCGGCGAGGTGCAGTGGCACTACCAGCGCCAGGACGCGGCAGACTGCGTGCGCCATCTGCCGGGCGTTGCCGGCATCCGCAACGACATCACGCTACGCCCAGCGGCAACTGCGGCAGCACAGCTCAGAGCCGCGCCCTGAACTCGTGGAAGGCATGGATGAAGGCGTCGCGCGTGCGGTCCATGTCGGACACCCATTGATGCCACGACTGTTCACTCGACGCCTGCAACTCCTCCCACTTAGCGACCGCGTCCTGGGAGTGCCCGCGCAGCTTGGCCAGTTCGGTGATGTAGCGGTCGCGCGCGTCCTGCCGGGCATGGGTCACCTTGGTTTCAAACGAACTGAGCTGGTCGTTCAATTCGTCGAGCTCGAGCTTCATGTTCTCGACATAGGTCTCGCGTGCGGTCATGGTCCTGCTTTCGGCTGAAGGAGGGGCAGGCGGGTTGTTACAACCGACCCATGAGCCACAGCACGACGACGATTAGCAGCACTAGGCCGATGCCGCCTGAAGGGTAGTAGCCCCAGCCGCGGCTGTGAGGCCAGGTCGGGAAGGCGCCGACCAGCAGCAGGATCAGCAGGATCAACAGGATGGTGGTGATGCTCATGGCGTGCTCCTTGGCGGGTGTTCAGATCGAAGCGGCCGAGGCGGGCGGGGTCACGATGACGATGGCCGCATTGGCCCCCGCCTTGCCGGCCTCGCCGGTGGCACCTGTGGCGCCCGGCGCACCCGGTTCGCCCGCGGGGCCGGGGGTCACCACGACCGTGGGGGGCGGCTCGTTGCGTTGGCAACCATTCAGCAGCAACGCCAGGGCGCACAGGGACAGGGACAGTGGAGCGAGGCGTGTAGACATGAGGTTTCCTTGGCGACAGGCACACCAGAGGTGCCTTGGGCAGCAAGGTAGCCTGGCCACGCGTTCATGTCGGTGCGGTATCGAACCCTCGGAGCGGCGCAAGCGAACCCGACGCAGCGCCGCCGCCGGCCGCCCAGGCGGCAGGCGCGCCAGGCCGGCGGGAATGACCTACTGAAAGCGCGCCCGGCACTTGATGCCGGCCGGGATCTCGCCCTTGGGGTTGGGCAGCTCTAGGCGCACGCCGAAGGTGCCGCTGGCGGCGTCGACGACGCGGTCGACGATGGTCACGCTGGCGGTGTAGCGGCCGGTCAGGGGCGCCTCGGCGTCGACGCTGACCTTGTCGCCGCGCTTGACCTTGCCATACATGCCCACCGGCAGCACCACCTCCACGCGCAGCGGGTCGGTTTGGGCCAGGCGCAACACGGGTTTGGAGTTGTCGCCCGCCAGCGCCACCTCGCCCACGGCCTGCAGGCGCTCTGTGACGACGCCGCTGATGGGGCTGCGCAGGCGGCGCTGTTCGACGGTCTCGTTCAGACGGCGCTGCTCCAGGGCGGCCAGGCGCTGGTTGTCTTGCGCCTCCACGAGATTGGCCTCGGCCACGCGCATCTCGGCCAGCGAATCGTCCCGGTCCTGCGTGGCGATGTAGCGCTCCTTGACGAGGGCGTCGCGGCGCTGGAACTTGTCCTTGGCGGCCGACAGCCGACTGTCAGCGCTCTTGATCTGCCCCTGCATGACGGCGCGGAACTTGGCGCCATCCAGCGCCGCACGCTCGACGGCTGTGTCCAGCTCGACCAGCACCTGGCCCTTCTTGACCTCCATGCCGCGCTCGACGTGGATGGCGTCGATACGGCCCTCTACCGAGCTGCGCAGCTCGACGCGCTGCATGGGCTCGATCAGGCAGGTGTAGCCGGGCTCGGCGCTCCAAGCGGGTGCGGTGCACAGCAGCAGGAGAAGCGGGACGGGACGGAGAAAGATGGCAGTCATGTCGGGTCGCCCGAAAAGGCGGTCATGCGGTCGAGTTGATGGTCCTGGCGCATCGTCTCGCGACGGGTGCGCGCGTGCATGCGCTCGGCACGGCCCTGGGCTGCGGCGCGGGTGCGCTGCAGCAGCCGGCCCACGCTGGGGGCGCCACTGGCCTGGGCCCAACCCAGCAGTCGGGCCTCGTGGCCGCCGTGCTGGCGCAGCAGTTCGTCGTCCAGCGCGACGATCGCGATGGCGGTGCCGGGGTCGCCCTGGCGGGCGCAGCGGCCCACCAACTGGCGGTCGATGCGGGGCGACTCGTGGTACTCGGTCAGCACCACGCAGATGCCGCCCAGCTCGCGCACGCCGTCGCCCAGCGCGATGTCGGTGCCGCGGCCGGCCATGTTGGTGGCCACCGTGATGGCGCCGCGCCGGCCGGCCTCGGCCACGATGCTGGCCTCGACCGCGTCCTGGCGCGCATTCAGCACCTTGTGCGGCAGGCCGCGGGCTTCCAGCAGGGCGCCCAACCGCTCGGACGACAGCACCGAGCGCGTGCCCACCAGCACCGGCTGGCCGGTGCGGTGGCGCTCGGCGACGAAGTCGGCCACGGCGGCCCACTTGGCGGCCTCGTCGGGCAGCAGGCGCGGCACGAGGCTGATGCGCGCGCTGGGCCGGTGCGTGGGAATGGCCACGGTGGCCAGGCGGAACACGCTGGCGAACTCGGGCGCCATCTCGCGCGCCGTGCCGCTCATGCCCGACAGGCGCAGGTAGCGGCAGAAGAAGCGCTGGTAGGTGATACGAGCCTGGGTGGTGGTCTGCTGGCTGAGCTCGACACCTTCCTTGGCTTCGATCATCTGGTGCAGGCCTTGCTCCCAGGTGCGGCCGGGGAGCACGCGGCCGGTGTATTCGTCGATGATCTGCACCTTGCCCTCGGCGTCGACCAGGTATTGCTCGTCGCGCAAGAACATGTGCAGCGCGCGCAGCGCCTGGGTGCCCAGGTGCTCGCGCTGGTGGGTGGCGGCCCAGGGCGCGCCCAGGCCTGCCGTCGCCGCGGTCAGTGCCGTGCGTCCGGCGTCGGTCATGTGCAGCTCGCGGCGCGCCTCGTTGATCTGGTAGTGCAGGTCGCGCTCGAAGGCGCCGACGATGGCGAGCGCCTGGGCGTGGGCGGCGGCGTGGTCCACCTCGCCGGCCTGCACGGCCAGGATCAGCGGCGTGCGGGCCTCGTCGATGAAGATGCTGTCGGCCTCGTCGACGATGGCGAAATGCAGGCCGCGCAGCACCGGCTGCTCGGGCCTGCCGCGGGGGCCGCCGACGAGGCGGCGCGCACGCAGCTGGGCCGTGCTGGCGCGCCCGCCCATCGCAACGCGGTCGCGCAGATAGTCGAACACCAACTCCTTGTTCGTGCAGTAGGTGATGTCACAGGCATAGGCGCGCACGCGCTCATCGCGCTCCACGCCGTGGGCCACGACTCCCACCGTCAGCCCGGCCTGGCGGAACAGCGCACGATTCTTGTTGGCGTCACGGCCAGCCAGGTAGTCGTTGACGGTCACCACGTGCACCGGCAGCCCGGCCAGGCCGGCCAGGCAGGCGGCCAGGCCCGCGGTCAGCGTCTTGCCCTCACCGGTCTGCATCTCGGCCAATTGGCCTCGCAGCAGCGTCATCGCGCCGAACAGCTGGGTGGGGTAGGGAAGCAGGCCCAAGGCGCGGCGCGACAGCTCGGCCACCGCCACCAGCGCCTCGCGCAGCGCGGGTATCTGCAGCTCTCGCACGGCAGCCGGCGCAATGGCGCGCAGGTGGGTCAGCAGCGCAGCGTCGTCCAGCGCACGCAGGTGCGGGCCCTGCTCGGCCAGGCGGCCAGCCAGGCGCGCGACCTCGCGAGCCGCCGGTGGCGCCAGGCGGCGACGCAGACTGCTGAGCAGGCCCAGCGCCCAGGCGTCGGCTGCGGACGGGGCGCGGTCCTCGCGCTCTGGGAACGCCGTGCGAGCCAGGTGAGTCGCACTGGACATGGCGCTAGACATGGAGTGTCGACAGGAAGGCCCGGCGCAGCGCCCGCCAGGCGCGCAGGCCGATGGGCTCGGCCGGGTGCTCGAAGCGCACATGGACGCGGCTGCCGAGGAATTCGTGGGGCACTTCGTAGGACAGCTGCAGCTCGAACTCGAACACCGATTCCAGCGTGCGCAGGCCCTGCTCGTCCTGCGGGTCGGTGACGAGCTGGCCGCCGCCATGGCCGCCCAGCACGGCACTGGGCAGTTGGCGGCTGGCAGCCGGTACGCCACGCAGCAGCCTGGCCGGCCAGACCTCGTTCATGCGCTGGGGCAGGCGCACCTCGACCGCTTCGGTGCTCAGCCTGACGGTGTCGACATCGGACTGCGGCACGACGACGCGCACCAGCGGCCTGTCGGCGGTACGCAGATAGCCGACGACCTCGCCCTTGCGCAGCCAGCGGCCGGGCAGGTCGGCTGCCTTGTCCATTAACAGCACGCCGGCGGCGCCGGCCCGCAGCGTCAGCTGGTCGGCCTCGTCCTGCAGCCGCGCGAGGGCTGCCCGCTCGCGTTCCAAGTCCTTCAGCAACTGCTGGGCGTGCGACTGCGACACGGTCCAAGCCGCATCGACCTGGGCCTCGGTCTCCTCGACCTTGGCGGCCTGCGCCTGCACGCGGGCATCCAGCGCCGGCTCGACGGTCTGCACGACGGCCTGCCCTTCGGCCAGCGCCTGCCCGGGCTGGACCACCACTTGCTGCACGAATCCGGCCGTGGCCGCACGCACGATGGCCCGCTCGGGCAGCCACAGCACGCCGTCGGCATGCGTGTGATACGGCAGCGGCAGCACAAAGAGCCCCAGCCCCAGCACGATCACGCCAACCACCAGCACACGGTGTACCCGCGTCGCGCGGGCCGCGAAGCGCGGCGCCGTCAGCAGCGCATGCACGCCCTTGACGACCGGCCAGACAACGCCCTGGCCCAGGCTCACCGCCGCCAGCGCGACACCGATGAAGAAGAACTGCTGCGCGATGAAGAGGGCGATGCCAAGCGACACCATCAGCCTATAGACGGCCGACAACGGTTGGTAGGCCAGGAACCAGCGTCGCTCGCCGGGCGTGACCGCCATCGCGTCCTCCGGCGCGACGCCGAAGACGCGCTGCTCCGTGCGCTCCAGGCAGTACTGCCGCGCCCGCGGCCCGAGGTTGGGGATCTCGATAAGGTCGCTGAGGATGTAGTAGCCGTCGTAGCGCAGCAGCGGGTTGGCGTTGAAGAACAGCGTCGTCACGCTGGCCAGCACGGCCACGCCATGCGCGATGCCGCGGGCAATGCCCGGCTCCAGCGCCACCCAGGCATAGAAGGCCAGCGCAGCGATGAAGAGTTCCGCGCCCATGCACGCCGCGCCGACCAGCGCGCGCTGCCACTTGCCCGCAAAGGCCGAGGAGTTGCTCACGTCCACATACGGCACGGGGTAAAAGGCCAGCAGCATGAGGCCGGCCTCATGCACCTCGCCACCGTGCCATTTGCAGACCAGGCCATGGCCTAGCTCGTGGGCGATCTTCACCAGCGGGAACAAAATGGCCAGCATCAGCAGGTGGCCAGAGGCCAGCCACTGGTCGCTGAAGTTGTGCGTCAGCTCGCGCCAGTGCGAGGGCAGCATCAGCACGGCTGGCAGCACGACGGCCAGCCAGGCCAGCAGCATTACGCGCCCCCCCGCCGGGCGCAGCAGTCGGGCCAGGCGCTCCAGCAGCCGGTCGGGGTCCAGCAGCGGGAAGCGCATCGAGATCGGATTGGCCAGGCGGCCCACCCATTTCTTGTGTTCATGCTTGCCACGGCGCTCGAACAGCTCGGCGGTGTCCGGCGTCACATCGGCCAGCAGCAGGTCAGCCGCGTGCAGCTGGCCCAGCAGCTTGACGATGTCGGCCTGGGTGGGTGTGGCGTCGGTGACGTGGCGGGACAGCAGGGCCCAGATCTCCGCCAGGCTGCGCTGTCCGTCGAACAGGCCGATGACCCCCCAGGCCTGCACGTTGAAGCGGTGGTGACGGCCGCTGGCGCGGTCCTCGAACACATGCCAGACCTCGCCGCGGTATTCGTGGCGATGCAGGCGCACATGGCTGCGCAGCCGTGGCCGCAGCGCCGCGACGCGATACCAATAGGGCGCCAACAGCGCGCGGGTGCTCATGGCAGCAGCTTCCACCAGGCCAGCCGCGCCCAGTCCAACAGCGGGTGGGTCCATTGCCACAGCAGGCTCGCCGAGCCGGCGTCCACCTTGCCCACACCCTCCATGTTGGGGCTGAGCTTGGGCGCATCGCCCGCCAGCTCAGCCTCGACACGGAACTGGTTGCGGCCGTCCTCCGGCACCGACACCGGCGTGATCTTCCTGACCTTGAACGGCCAGTCCTGGCCAGGCTGGCTGGTGAGCACCAGCGTGCCGGTGGCGCCGGGCCGGACACGGCCGATGTCGCGCTCATCCACCTTCAGGATGACGCGCCAGGCGTTCAGCGGCGCGACCTCGAACAAGACCTTGCCCTGCTCGACCGGCGAGCCCAACTGCTGGGACAGGTCGCCCTTGACGACGATGCCGTCGAAGGGCGCAATGATGGCCACGCGCTCCAGCTTGGCGCTGGCCAGGTCCAGCTGCGCGCGGGCTTGGTTGGCCTGGGCGGCGGCCTGGCGCTGGTCAACGCGGTTATTGCGCGCCATGGCTTCGCGCTCCTTGCGCAACGCCACGTCCAACTCGCTTTCCCAGCGCGTCTTTTCCAGCAGCAAGTCCTTGTCCTCCAGCCGCGCGAGCAACTGGCCGGTTTTGACGGCGTCCCCCGCGCGGGCCGGCGCCTCGCGCACGTAGCCCTCGAAGGGGGCGACCGCGGCGCGCTGCTGCGCGCCCTCGACAACAGCACCAGCGGTGACGCGGTAGGGCAGGGGCACGACGGCCAGCAGCAGGAGCAACAGCGCGGCGGCGCCCAGACCCAGCTTGAGGGCTGGGCGCGAACTGTCGGTGACCAGGCCCAAGCCGCGGCGCAGCGTGCGCATCGCTCGGCTGGCAGCACCCTGGCCGGCTTCGCGCTGCAGCACCAGCAGCGGCCCCACCGCGGCGCCCAGCGCGTCCAGCAGCTCGGTCTCGTCGGCGGTAAAGGGCGTGTCGCGTTCCAGCAGCAGCACGCCGACCGTCTCGTGGGCGGCCGTCAGCGGCAGGCTGCACAAGGCCTTAGCGCCGGCCTCGGCGGCATAGCGCGCATGGCCGGCGGTGACCTTGACGCCGACCTCGCCCTCACCCAGGCTCTCGGCCGGCGGCCGCAACGGCCACAGCAGCCGCTGGCCCTGGTCGAAGGCCTCGTGCATGGCCTGCAGCGCATGCACCGCCTGCTGGCTGCGGTCGTCGGACACGGCGGCGTGGGAGACCGCCAGCCGCTTCAGCGTCCTGCCCTCGGCAACGGCCAGCTGCACCTGGTGGCAACCTAGCTCCTGGCCGACCGCATGGACAAGGGCGATGGCGGCCTCGCGGGCGCCGGGTTCGTTTTGCAAGGCAAGTACGGTATCCAGCAGAAAGCGCGCCTGACGCGCACCGGCGTGGGTGCGGGCCTGGTCCAGCTGGCGCATCAGGTCCAGCAGCCAGCCGGCGCCCCAGTGGGTCAGATGGCGGGCGCGCTCAGTGGTGGTGGCGTCGGCCGGGCCCAGGTCCAGCACGACGGCGCCGGCCAGGCTGTCGGCCAGCGTCAGCGGATAGGCCAGCAAGGCCTCGCCCTGCTCGCTGCTGCGCAGCACGCCGGCACGCTGGCGCAGGGCCTCGGTGGCGATGTCGGCCAGGTA
>JACPYV010000147.1 GCA_016195825.1 Burkholderiales bacterium
GAGTCGCACATCATCAACGAGTACATCGACGAGCGCTTCCCGCACCCGCAGCTGATGCCCGGCGACCCGGTGGCCCGCGCCCGCGTGCGCCTGTTCCTGCTGAACTTCGAGAAGGAGTTGTTCGCCCACGTGAACATCCTTGAAGGCCGCGGCACGACGACCAAGGCGACCGACAAGCAACTGGAGAAGGCCCGCTCGCAGATCCGCGACCGCCTGACCCAGCTCGCCCCGATCTTCCTGAAGAACAAGTACATGCTGGGCGACGACTTCTCGATGCTCGACGTGGCCATCGCCCCGCTGCTGTGGCGCCTGGACTACTACGGCATCGACATGTCCAAGAACGCACTGCCGCTGCTGAAGTACGCCGAGCGCATCTTCAGCCGCCCGGCCTACATCGAGGCGCTGACTCCTTCCGAGAAGGTGATGCGCCGCTGATGGACCAGACCCCGGCTCCCGGCGGGGCGGGCAACTGCACGTCCACCCGCCCTTACCTGATCCGCGCGCTGCACGACTGGTGCACGGACAACGGCTTCACGCCCTACATCGCGGTCCACGTCGACCGCTCGGTGCAGGTGCCGATGGAGTACGTGTCCAACAACGAGATCGTGCTGAACGTCGGCTTCGACGCGACCAGCGGGCTGGACCTCGGCAACGAGTTCATCCAGTTCAAGGCACGCTTTGGCGGCGTGGCGCGCGAAATCATCGTGCCGGTGGACCATGTCGTCGCCATCTATGCCCGCGAGAACGGCCAGGGCATGGCCTTCCCGGCACCCGAGGCGCTGGCAGAGGGGGCGACGGCCTCCATCCCCAGCCCCGCGCCAGCCGCATCCGCCGAGCCGCGTCGCGGCGGCCTGCGCCTGGCGAGCGAGAGCAGCGACGACGAGGGTGATGACACGCCGCCGCCGGACGCGCCCAGCGGTGGCCCGCGGCCGTCGCTCAAACGCGTGAAGTAGCGGCCCCGCGCGCAAGCGCGGCGAACGCCTAGAATTCAGCCCAGTTTTTCGCCGGCTTAGCTCAGTTGGTAGAGCAACCGCCTTGTAAGCGGTAGGTCATCAGTTCGAATCCGATAGCCGGCACCAACCATGAACCCCACTGCATCGGCGGTGGGGTTCTTTATGAAATCCCACCGCTCCCGTCGGTGGGATTTTCATTTCTGCAGCAGCTTGATGCGGATGCGGCCGGGCAGGCCGGCCTGGGCAAGCAGCGCTTCGAGCCGTGGTAGCAAGTGGCGCAGCTTGGCAGCCACCGCCGCGTTGGCCACCAGCAGGCTCCAACCCTCCTCGTCCAGCGGGCCGGACTGCACGCTGGCCAGCAGGTTGCCGGGCAGGGCTGGCGCGATGACGCGCAGCCGGCGTCGTGACGCCTCCAGCCGTTCGCCCAGCCGGGCCAGGCCTTCGTGCTGGCGCAGTGCCTGCGCCACCGGCATCGGGTCGGGCACGCTGGCGCGCTGACCTTTGGGGGCGAGGTAGCGGGGCGCGGATGACATGGCATCAGTGTAGTCAGCCCGCCTGGCCTGACAGGCGGCCGCCAGGGGCCCGCTGCTAAACTGCGCCGTTTTGCGCGGCCAGGCAAACCCGCCTTGCATTGCTCTGCCGTGCCCTCAGATTCGCGCGTTCCGCTGGTTTCGCCGGCGCTCGCCCAGCCCCACACCCTTCGCAGCATGTTGCCCAAGCTTCTCACCTCGATTTTCGGTAGCCGCAACGAGCGCCTGCTCAAAGGCTATCGCCGCACCGTGCAGCAGATCAACGCGTTGGAGCCGAAGTACGAGGCACTGAGCGACGACGAACTGCGAGCGCAGACCGAGTCGTTCAAACAGCGCATCGCGGCCGGCGAGACGGTCGACGACATCCTGCCGGAGGCTTTCGCGGTCTGCCGTGAAGGCAGCAAGCGGGCGCTGAAGATGCGCCACTTCGACGTGCAGCTGATCGGCGGCATGGTGCTGAACGCCGGCAAGGTCGCCGAAATGCGCACCGGCGAAGGCAAGACGCTGATGGCGACGCTGCCGGTCTACCTGAACGAGTTGACGGGCAAGGGCGTCCACGTCGTCACGGTGAACGACTACCTCGCGCGCCGCGATGCCGAGTGGATGGGCAAGCTGTACAGCTTCCTGGGCCTGTCGGTCGGCATCAACCTGCCGCAGATGCCGCGTGAGCAGAAGCAGGCGGCGTACGCCGCCGACGTGACCTACGGCACCAACAACGAGTACGGCTTCGACTACCTGCGCGACAACATGGTCTACGAGACCGCGGACCGTGTGCAGCGCGGCGTGGCCTACGCCATCGTCGACGAGGTGGACTCCATCCTCATCGACGAGGCGCGCACGCCGCTGATCATCTCGGGCCAGGCTGACGACCACACCGACGTCTACCTGAAGATCAACGCCATCGTCCCCGGCCTGAAGAAGCAGATCGGCGAGTTGGACCCGCGCACGGGCGAGGGTGTCATCGAGCCGGGCGACTTCACGGTGGACGAGAAGTCGCACCAGATCCACCTGACCGAGGACGGCCACGAGAACGCCGAGCGCCTGCTGAGCCAGGCCGGCCTGATCGCCGAGGGCGGCAGCCTGTACGACGCGGCCAACATCACGCTGATGCATCACCTGAATGCAGCGCTGCGGGCCCACCACGTCTATCACAAGGACCAGAGCTACGTCGTGCAGAACGGTGAGGTCATCATCGTCGACGAGTTCACCGGCCGACTGATGTCGGGCCGCCGCTGGAGCGATGGCCTGCACCAGGCCGTCGAGGCCAAGGAAGGCGTGCAGATCCAGGCCGAGAACCAGACGCTGGCGTCCATCACCTTCCAGAACTACTTCCGCATGTACGGCAAGCTGTCCGGCATGACGGGCACGGCCGACACCGATGCCTACGAGTTTCAGGAGATCTACGGTCTCGAGACCGTCGTCATCCCGCCGAACCGCCCGACCATCCGCAAGGACGAGCTGGACCTGGTCTACAAGACCGACAAGGAAAAGTACGCCGCCGTCATCGAGGACATCCGTGCCTGCCACACGCGTGGCCAGCCGGTGCTGGTGGGCACGACGTCCATCGAGAATTCGGAGCTGATCTCCAACCTGCTGCAAGCCGCCAAGCTGCCGCACAACGTGCTGAACGCCAAGCAGCACGCAAAGGAGGCCGAGATCGTCGCCCAGGCCGGCCGCCCGGGCGTCATCACCATCGCCACCAACATGGCCGGCCGCGGCACCGACATCGTGCTGGGCGGCAACGTCGAGAACCAGGTCAAGTTCCTGGAGGCCGATGACACCATCCCGGCCGACGAGAAGGCGCGTCGCATCCAGCAACTGCACGACGAGTGGCAGGGCCTGCACGACAAGGTCAAGGCCGAGGGCGGCCTGCGCATCATCGCCACGGAGCGCCACGAGAGCCGCCGTATCGACAACCAACTGCGTGGCCGTGCCGGCCGCCAGGGCGACCCGGGCAGCTCGCGCTTCTACCTGTCGCTGGACGACCAGTTGATGCGCATCTTTGCCGGCGAGCGCGTGCGCGCCATCATGGACCGGCTGAAGATGCCCGAGGGCGAGGCCATCGAGGCGGGCATCGTCACGCGCTCCATCGAAGGCGCCCAGCGCAAGGTCGAGGCGCGCAACTTCGACATTCGCAAGCAGCTGTTGGAGTACGACGACGTGTCGAACGACCAGCGCAAGGTCATCTACCAGCAGCGCAACGACATCCTGGAGGCGGAGAGCCTGACCGCCCAGATCGATTCGCTGCGCGCGGCCACGCTGACCGACGTGGTGCGCACCTTCGTGCCCGTCGAGAGCGTGGAAGAGCAGTGGGACCTGCCCGGTCTGCAGCAGGTGCTGCAGAGCGAGTGGCAGCTCGACTTGTCGCTAACTGACCTGGTCAAGACCAGCGATTCCATCACTGACGAGGACATCGTCGAGGCCGTCATCAAGGCCGGCGACGAGCTGTTCAAGAGCAAGGTGGACCGCGTCGGCATCGACCAGTTCAACCCCTTCATGCGCATGGTGCTGCTGCAGAGCATCGACCAGCGCTGGCGCGAGCACCTGGCCGCGTTGGACTACCTGCGCCAGGGCATCCACCTGCGCGGCTACGCCCAGAAGAACCCCAAGCAGGAATACAAGCGCGAAGCCTTCGAGCTCTTCTCGCAGCTGTTGGACCTGGTGAAGATGGAAGTCACCCGCACGCTGATGAACGTGCGCATCCAGAGCCAGGAAGAGGCCAATGAAGCCGCCGAGGCCATGGAACGCCGCGCCGAGGCGGTGGCCAACGTGACCTACCAGCATCCCAATGAGGACGGCTCCATCTCCCAGGACGTCGATCCGGCGACGTTGCTGGAGCAGTACGGCCATGTCGGCCGCAACGACCCCTGCCCTTGCGGTAGCGGCAAGAAGTTCAAGCTCTGCCACGGCAAGCTGGCTTGATCCTGCGGGTGCGAATGCCTCACGGGCCGGCTCTGCCGGCCCGTTTTCGTTGGGGCGAAGACCTCTGACACCCCACCCATCCAGGGGGAAATGCGTGCGTTTGAGCACAAACCACCGCCATCGCCACGCGCATGGGGGGTGCTCGGGCCCAGGTCATCCCCCTAGAGTGCAGTCCTAGAGAGCCCCGCTACTGGGGTTTGCCCGATAGAAGTTCAGAAAGCGCGTCATGAAAGCCTTGTTTACCGCCATCGCAGCCGTCGTTCTGGCCACCAGCGCCTCGGCAAGCACGGTCACGCTCAGCAACTTCAGCCACAAGGACCTCACCGGCGACGGCACCGCGTTCGACGACGTCTACACGCTGAACCTGGCGCACAACACCTGGGTTAGCGGCGTGCTGACCACCAGCTCGCTGCTGGGTGGCCTGCCTGCCATCGACGTCCAGTCGGTGACGCTGCGCCGCCTGGGCACGGGCGTGGACTGGGCGCAAATCGTGGCGATCAACTGGGACGTCGCTGACACTGGCGTCGAGAAGTGGGCCATGCCTGTGACGGAGCTGGCGTCTGGCAGCTGGCAATTCGAGGTGAAGGGCATCAGCTACTTCGACAAGGCCGGCAATGGCTACACGGCCAGCGTCGAACTGCCCGAGCCCGCCAGCATCGCCTTGGCCGCTCTGGCCCTGGTGGGTGCCGGTGCTGCCAGCGCACGCCGCCGCAAGGCCTGAGCCCCAACAGATCGGATGACCTCCATGAAAAGCATTCTTGTCGCCAGTCTCCTGGCTGCCGGCGTCCTGGCATCCCAGGCTGCCTCGGCCGCGAACACCGTGACCATCAAGTGGGCGGGTCTTGACCAATCCGGCACGCAGCTGAGCACGCTGGACGAAAGCGTCTCCAGCACCGTGCCCGTCACGGACGGCTACGCCACCACGGCGCTGAATTACACCTACACCGCCTCCGGCCAGAGCTTCGTGGCCTATTGCATCGAGCCGACCGAAGGCAACGGCCGCAGGAACCGCGAGTACACGTACAACGTCGAAAGCTTCAGCGGCGCCCAGGCGCACAACCTGCAAGGCCTGTTCTCCACCAGCTACGCCGGCCTTTCGACCTCCAATGACAAGGCCGCGTTCCAGCTGGCCGTCTGGGAGCTGATGCGTGAAACCAGCGGCGCCTACAACATCAGCACTGGCAGCTTCCATCTGCTGGGCGCCGACGCGAACACCGCAGCCGTGACCGCCAAGGCCAGCTCGTTTCTGGCCCAGGCCCTCGGTTACAGCGGCGTGGCCCAATACACGCTGACCAAGCTGACCAACAACGGTCTGCAGGATCTGGTCGTCGCTTCGCCGCTGACGGCCGTGCCGGAACCCGAGTCCTATGCCCTGTTCCTGGGTGGCCTGGGTGCCATCGCCCTGATCGCCCGCCGCCGCCTGCCGCGCTGATTTGCTTTCAACGCTATGCAGAGGCTCCTTCGGGAGCCTTTTTCGCTTCTTAGAATCTGCGCGCTTTCCCTGAACAACCGAGCGCGCCATGCCTGTCAATCTCTCCGCCCCCGATCCCGCCTCCCTGTTGCCTGTGCCGGGCGTGCGCCTTGGCGTGACCATGGCCGGCGTGCGCAAGGCCAACAGGCGTGACCTGAGTGTCATTGCGCTGGACGAGGGCGCGGCCGTGGCAGGCGTGTTCACGACCAACCGCTTCTGCGCCGCACCGGTGCAGGTCTGCCGTGAGCACCTCGCCGCCGGCGCCGCCGTGCGGGCGCTGCTCATCAACACCGGCAACGCCAACGCCGGCACCGGCGCCGACGGCCTGGCCCGGGCCCGTGACACCTGCCAGGCGCTGGCCACCCTGATCGGCTGCACGCCTGAACAGGTGCTGCCGTTCTCCACCGGCGTCATCATGGAGACGCTGCCCGTGGACCGCATCTGCGCCGGCCTGCCTGGCGCGCTGGCGGCGCTGCGAGCCGACGGCTGGGCCGAGGCCGCGGCCGGCATCATGACCACGGACACGCTGCCCAAGGCCGCGTCGCGCCGCATCGAGATCGGTGGCGTGCCCGTCACGCTGACCGGCATCTCCAAGGGCGCCGGCATGATCCGGCCCAACATGGCGACCATGCTGGGCTTCCTGGCCACAGACGCCAACATCGCGCCGGCCTTGCTGCAGCCGTTGGTGAAGGAGGCCGCCGATGCGTCCTTCAACCGCATCACCATCGACGGCGACACGTCGACCAACGACTGCTTCATGCTGATCGCCAGCCGCCAGGCCCGGCACGCCGAGATCACGACGCTGGACAGCGCCGACGCGCAGACCTTGCGCGCAGCGCTGATCGCGCTGGCCCAGGAACTGGCCCAGGCCATCGTGCGTGACGGCGAGGGCGCGACCAAATTCATCGCCGTCACCATCGAGGGCGGCCGCGACGAAGCCGAGTGCAAGCTGGCCGCCTACGCCATCGCACACTCGCCGCTGGTCAAGACGGCGTTCTTCGCCAGCGACCCCAACCTGGGCCGCATCCTGGCCGCGGTGGGCTACGCCGGCATCGCCGACCTGGACCAGGGCCTGATCGACCTGCACCTGGACGACGTGCACGTCGTCACCCGCGGCGGCCGCCGGCCCGAGTACCGCGAGGAAGACGGGCAGCGCGTCATGAAGCAGGCCGAGATCACCATCCGCGTGAACCTGAACCGCGGCGCGGCGGCCACGACGGTCTGGACCTGCGACCTCAGCCACGACTACGTGACCATCAACGCCGATTACCGGAGCTGAAGGCCACCCAGCGGAAACCCTTCGGGGTTTTCGCTGTCAGGGCTTCATCGCATGACCATCGGCGCCGCCGCGTGTGGCCCCGAAAATCGGCGTTTTCTCGAATCCAGGATTACGCCTGATGAAGCTCTCCCTGTCTGCCCTCGCCATCGCCGCCGTCGTCGCCACAAGCGCCCAGGCCCAGTCGATGAGCTATCCCGTCACGCGCAAGGTCGATCAGGTCGACAGCTATCACGGCACTCCCGTCGCCGACCCCTACCGCTGGCTGGAAGACGACAACAGTGCCGAGACCAAGGCCTGGGTGCTCGCACAGAACGAGGTGACGGACAAGTTCCTCGGTGCGATGCCGCAGCGCCTGCCGGCGCGCCGCATCTACACCGAGCTCTACAACTTCGAGCGCTTCGGCATTCCCTTCCAGGAAGGTGGCCGCTACTTCTGGAGCCGCAACGACGGCCTGCAGCAGCAAAACGTCATCTACTGGGCCAAGTCGCTGAAGGACAGCCCACAGGTCGCGCTGGACCCCAACACGCTGTCCAAGGACGGCACGGTGGCGTTGTCCGGCCTGGTGCCGTCGCGCGACGGCAAGTTGCTGGCCTACGGCATCGCCGGCGCCGGCTCTGACTGGCAGGTCTGGAAGGTGCGCGACCTGGCCACGGGCCAGGACCTGGCCGACAAGATCGACTGGGTCAAGTTCAGCAGCGCGTCCTGGACGGCCGATGGCAAGGGCTTCTTCTACGCCCGCTACGACGCACCCAAGGAAGGCGCCAAGCTGACCGGCGCCAACTACTTCCAGAAGCTCTACTACCACCGCCTGGGGACGGCGCAGGCCGATGACGTGCTGGTGGCAGAGAACCGCGACGACAAGGAATGGGGCTTCGGCACCGAGGTGTCGGACGACGGCCAGTTGCTGATCATCAGCGTCTGGAAGAGCGCCGGCAGCAAGAACGGCCTGATGGTGCTGCCGCTTCCCAAGGGCGCGTTCGCGGGCGGCAAGCCTCAGCCCGTCACGCTGGACTTCGATGCGCAGTATTCCGCGGTCGCCGTGACCGGGGGCAAGCTGATCGTCAAGACCGACAAGGGCGCGCCGCGCGGCAAGCTCGTCGCCATCGACCTGAAGAATTCCGCCCCTGCGGGCTGGAAGACGCTGGTGGCCGAGGGCTCCGACGCGATGACTGGTGCCTCCGCCGTGGGTGGGCGCTACCTGCTGAGCTACCTGCACGATGCAGCAACCTCCGTGCGCGTACACGGCGCGGATGGCAAGCCGCTGAGCGAGGTCAAGCTGCCCGGCGTCGGCACCGCCAGCGGCTTTGGAGGGCGCTGGAGCGACAAGGAAACCTTCTTCAGCTACACCAGCCTGACCACGCCGGCCGAGATCCACCGCTACGACGTCAAGACCGGCAGGATCGAGCTGTTCAAGAAGCCCAAGACCGCCTTCAACGCGGACGACTACGAGACCCGCCGCGAGTTCGTCACCAGCAAGGACGGCACGCGCTTCCCCATCTTCATCGCCGCGAAGAAGGGCCTGAAGTTCGATGGCAGCAACCCGACGCTGCTGTACGGCTACGGCGGCTTCGACATCTCCATCACGCCGGCCTACGGCGTGACCGCTGCGACCTGGCTGAAGATGGGCGGCGTCTACGTCATCGCGTCCATCCGCGGCGGCGGCGAGTACGGCTCGGCCTGGCATGACGCCGGCACCAAGCAGAAGAAGCAAAACGTCTTCGACGACTTCATCGCCGCCGGTGAGTGGCTGGTCAACAACAAGGTCGCCAGCCCCGCGACGCTCGCCATCAACGGCGGCTCCAATGGCGGGCTGCTGGTGGGTGCGGTCGCCAACCAGCGCCCGGACCTGTTCGCCGCCGCCGTGCCGCAGGTGGGCGTGATGGACATGCTCCGCTACCAGAACTTCACCATCGGCTGGGCCTGGGCCACGGACTACGGCACCAGCGACAACGCCGATATGTTCAAGGCGCTGTACGCCTACTCGCCCATCCACAACGTGAAGAGCGGCTCCACTTACCCGGCCGTGCTCATCACCACCGGCGATCACGA
>JACPYV010000157.1 GCA_016195825.1 Burkholderiales bacterium
GCTGGACCTGGGCGCCGCGGACGCCCGCCAGCAGGCCCGCGGCCTGATCGACCAGGCGCTGCGCGAGGTGCGCGAGGTGCTGGTGGACCTGCGCCCGCCGCTGCTGGAAGACGAGGGGCTGGTCGCGGCGCTGGACAACGAGATCGCGCAGCGCAGCGCGCTGCACCCCGGCGTACGCCTGGTGCTGGACGCCGACGCCACACTGCTGGCCCAGCGCTGGCCGGCCCGGGTCGAGTACGCTTTCTTCATGGTCGCCCGTGAAGGCCTGGAGAACGCGCTGCGCCATGCCCGTCCCGGCGAGGTCAGGCTGACGCTGTACGGTGGGCCGGACGAGCTGGCGCTGGGCGTCGGCGACGACGGCATCGGCCTGGCGCCCGGCTTCGAGCGCCGACCCGGCCACCTGGGCCTGGTCGGTATGCGCGAGCGCGCCCGCGCCATCGGCGCCACCGTCACGCTGACGGCGCGCGACGGCGGCAACGGCACGCAGCTGAACCTCCAATGGGAAGCAGCGCCATGAACGGCAGCGCCCGCATCTACCTCGTCGACGACCACGCCATGGTGCGCCAGGGCTTGCGCGCACTGCTGACCGAGGCGGGCCACGATGTCATCGGCGACAGCGGCGACATCACCGTGGCGCTGGCCGAGCTGCAGCAGCTCGCACCCGACATCGTCACCGTCGACCTGTCGCTGGGCTCACGGTCCGGCATGGAGTTGCTGACTGAGCTGCAGCGCCGCCAGCTGCCCTGCCGGCCCCTGGTGCTGACCATGTCGGCCCAGCCCCGCCACGTCGGCATGGCGCTCAAGCTGGGCGCCTGCGGCTATGTGCTGAAGGGCTCGCCGTCGGAGGAGCTGCTGCAGGCCATCGCCACGCTGCGCGCCGGCCGCCGCCACCTGGGCCAGGGCGTGGCCGAGCTGGCCGCGCGGGCGCTGGCCGAGGGCGCCGGCGACGACCCCTTTGCCAGCCTGTCCGTGCGCGAACGCCAGGTTGTCACCATGGTCGTCGACGGCCATTCCAGCAACGACATCGCCACGGCGCTGCACCTGTCGCCCAAGACGGTCGACAGCTACCGCAGCCGGCTGATGACCAAGCTCGGCGCGGCTGACGTGACGGCCCTCGTCAAACTGGCATTGCGTCACGGTTTGATCCGCAACGACGGCTGAGCGGCGCTGCCGCTGAACTGGCCCGACAAGGCCAGTCAAGAACTCCCCGCATCCCGCCGGCGCGCGCGCACCTAGATTGGTGTGCCATGAAAGCCGCCGAAATCCCCCTCCAAGAGGCCCAGCGCCTGCAATGCCTGGCCGAGCTGGGCCTGAGCGAGCCGCCCGACCCGCCGGAGGCCGACGCCGTGCTGGACGGCCTGGTGCGCTGCGCCGCCCACCTGCTCGGCTTTCCCATCGCCTTCATCAGCATCGTCGGCGAGCGTCGCATGTGGTTCAAGGCCCGCTACGGCACCGAGGCCGTGGCGGGTGATCGCGACACCTCCTTCTGCGCCCGGGCCATCCAGGGCAGCACGTTGTTCGAAGTGACTGACGCCCAGGCCGACCCCAGCTTCGCCGACAGCCCCTGGGTCGTCGGCGACATCCGACTGCGCGCCTACGCCGGCCTGCCCATCCGCCTGGATGGACTGACGCTGGGCGCGCTGTGCGTGGCCGACACAGTGCCGCGCCGCCTGGACCCCGTGCAGGCCACGCTGCTGGCCGACATCGCCCAGGCCGTCGATGCCTGGTTCAGCCACCGCCGCGAACACGTCGAGCTCCGCGCCAGCCGCGCCGACCTGCAGGACCGTGCCGAGCTGCTGCTGAGCCTCAGCCGCGAGACGCCGGGCATGCTGTTCCAGTACCGCCGCACGCCGGGCCAGCGCGGTCGCATCAGCTTCCTCAGCAGTCGCACCGAGCTAATCTTCGGCGCGCTGGCACCTCTGCAGACGCCCAGCCTGCGCGCCTTCCTGGAGCGCTGCCACCCCGACGACCTGCGCGGCCTGCTGCGCTGCATGGCTGACGCCGCGGCCGCCCACCAGCCCTGGCAACACCTCTTTCGCGTCTGCCTGCCCGACAGCGCGCAGCCCGGCTGGCGCTCCGCCCACGCCAGCCCCTCGCGCCTGGCCGATGGCAGCGTGCTGTGGCACGGATTCATCGCCGACGTCGACGAGCATGTGGAGGTCGAGCGCCTGCGCCGCGACAAGCTCGCGGCCGAACGCGCCAGCGCTGAGAAAAGCGCCTTCCTGTCACGCGCGAGCCACGAGCTGCGCACGCCGCTGAACGCCGTGCTGGGCTTCAGCCAGCTGCTGCTGATGACCGAGGCCGAGCCGCTGACGGCGCGCCAGCGCGAGCGCATCGAATGGGTCCTGTCCTCCGCCCAGCGGCTGCACCAGCTCGTCGACGGCCTGCTGGACCTGGACCGCGCCTAAGCCGCCCGCGCCGCCCAACCCCAGGGCGCTACCACCGATGCGCTCACCCTGCTCTACATCGAGGACGAGCCGCTCAACACGCTGCTGGTGCAGGAGGCGCTGCGCCAGCGCCCCGACTGGCGGGTGCTGCACGCGGGTGACGGCCGCAGCGGCCTGGCGCTGGCGCAGACGCAAAAACCCGACGTCGTGCTGACCGACATCAACCTGCCGGGCCTGTCGGGCATGGATGTCGTGAAGGCCTTGCGCACCGACGCGGCGCTGGCCGGCACGCTGTGCATCGCGCTGTCGGCCGACGCGACGCCCGGCCAGATCGACCGCGCCATGCAGGCCGGCTTCGACGACTACTGGACCAAGCCGCTGGACGTGCTCGAGCTCGGCGGCCGTCTGGCCGACGCGCTGTCCCGCCACGGCGGTCGCTGAATACAAGACCCAGGGAGAGCCCATGAACCTGCCTTTCGCAAGGGCCGCCAGCCGGCCTCCCCCTGGCTGGCCCCAGCCGGCCAGGCCGCAGCCCGGCAGCGGGGCCGCTGACGCCGCCGGGCCCGCACGCAGCTCCCTGATCCGGCTGCTGGTCGTCGACGACGACCTCGGCAGCATCGAGCACCTGGGCCAGCTGCTCAAGGGCTTCGCGCTGATCAGCTTCACCACCAACGGCGAGGACGCCCTGCGATTGGCCGCGCAGCAGCGGCCCGACCTGGTGCTGCTGGACGTGGAGCTGCCGGGCATGGACGGTTTCGAGGTCCGCCGCCGCCTGCACGCCACGGCTGGACTGCAGGACCTGCCCGTCATCTTCATCAGCCAGCATGCCGATGTGGCGGCACCGGCCGGTGACGACCTGCTGCGCAAGCCTTTCGACGACGCCCAGGTGCTGGCGCGGCTGCGCACTTGGCTGGGCACGCCCCCCGCGCAAGCCGAGGAGGCTGTCGACGACCCGGCCGTGGAGGCCGGCCCGCGCCCGCGCATCCTCATCGTCGACGACGACGCGGCCAGTATCCAACTCGTGCGCCGCTTGCTCGCCGACGTCGGCGAATGCCATTTCGCGCTGAGCGGTGCGCAGGCGCTGGACCTCGTCGACGCGCTGCACCCCGACCTCGTGCTGCTCGACATCGACCTGCCCGAAAGCGACGGCTTTCGCGTCTGCAAGACGCTGCGCGCCCACCCCGCCTTCGGGCAGGTGCCCATCATGTTCCTGACCCAGTCCGGCACCGCGGGCCACGAGGCGCGCGCGCTGGCGCTGGGCGGCGACGACTTCGTCCGCAAGCCCTTCAGCGCGCCGGTGCTGCGCGCCCGCGTGCGCCGTCTGGTCGACCGCAAGCGCTCGCTGGAACGGTACCTGCACCAGGTTGGCGACCGCCACCGCCAGCTCAGCGACGGCCGCGTCGCCGCCGTCGTGGAAGCCTGCAAGGACGCCATCCTCATCGCCGACCCCGATGACCGCGTCGTCATGGCCAATGCGGCGGCCTGCGCCCTGGTGGGGTTGAACGACGGCCAGCTTTGCCGGCTGCAGCTGGCCGAGTTGCTGAGCCTCGACGACCACGGCCGCCACCACCTGCACAGCGCCGCCGGCCTGCAAATCCCTGTCGAGGTCAGCACCTCCACCGAAGGCCGCGGCGCCGATGCGCTGACCGTGCACGTGCTGCGCGACACCCGCGAGCGGGACCGCCTGCAGACGCTGCTGCGCCGCCAGGACGAGGCCGCCGCCGCGCGCCGCGCCACCGCGTCCATGCTGTCCTACGTCGCCCACGAGCTGGGCAACCCGGTCAACGCCATCAAGGGCTTCGCGCAGCTGATGCAGGCCGACGCCGGCGTGCCGCTGCCGCCCGCGCAGGCTGACAAGCTCGCCCACATCCTGGACGCCGCCGGCCGCTTGTGCGGGCTGCTGGCCGACGTGACCGACGTCGCGCGCATGGAGTCGGGACACTTCCTCGTCGAGCTCGGCACGGTGGATCTGGGCGAACTCGTGCAGCAGGCCAGCGGCCCGGCACTCGCGCACGCGGCCGAGGCCGGCCTGCGCCTGCGCCTGCCCGCCCCAGGGGCGCCGATGCGGGTGCGCGCCGACGCGCGCCGGCTGCGCCAGTGCCTGGACAACCTGCTGTCCAACGCCCTCAAGTACGGCCGCGACGGCGCCAGCGTGGAGGTCGAGGTCGCGACCCGCGGCGGCGAGGTCGTGCTGGCCGTGCAAGACCATGGCGCGGGCCTGAGCGTGGCGCAGATCGCCCATCTGTTCGAGCCCTACAACCGCCTGGGCCAGGACGGCGGCACCATCCCCGGCACGGGCCTGGGCCTCACGCTGACGCGCGAACTCGCGCAGGCCATGGGCGGCAGGCTGCAGGTGCACAGCGACGGCGCCGGCCGCGGCTGCCGCTTCGAGCTGCTGCTGCAAGCGGCACCGGATTGACGTGAACCGACTCCACGGCCGCACAATGGCCGCGCCATGACCTTGACCCTGCCCAGTCCGCCCCACACCGCCGCACCCAGCCCGCTGTCCAGCCAGCTCGACAGCCTGCTGCCCTCGCTGGCCGACGCGCGCCTGCTGCTGGTCGACGACGACCCCGGCATGATTCAGGCGCTCGGCCGGCTGCTGTCCGGCTACAGCCAGCTGCGCTTCGCGACCGACGGCCAGCAGGCCCTGGCACTGGCGCAGAGCTGGCAGCCCGAGCTGGTGCTGCTGGACGCCGAGATGCCCGGCATCGATGGTTTCGAGGTCTGCCGCCGGCTCAAGGCCGACCCGCTGCTGGCCGACGTGCCCGTCATCTTCGTCACCCAGCACACCGACGCCCGCGTGGAGGCCACTGTGTTCGAGCTGGGCGCGGCCGACTTCATCGCCAAGCCGGTGGCCGGCCCGGCGCTGCGCGCGCGCGTGGCCATGCAGCTGCGCCTGTACCGCACGGCCCGGCGCCTGGTGCGCCTGTCGCGTCGCGATGCGCTGACCGGCCTGGCTGAGCGTGCCCAGCTCGACGACGACCTGGCGCTGGAAGCCCGCCGTGCCCGCCGCAACGGCCAGCCGCTGGCGCTGCTGCTTGCCGGCCTGGAGGGCCTGCCCGCCTACCAACAGCGCCATGGTCGCGGCGCGGCGGACGGCGCGCTGCGCCACGTTGCCGAGCTGGCGCGCCAGCTGCTGCAGCGGCCGGCCGACCTGACCGCCCGCCACAGCGAGCAGGTCTTCGCGCTGCTGCTGCCCGACACGACGGCCGCCGGTGCCGCAGCGCTGGCCACCCGGCTGCAGCAGGCCCTGGCCGCCGAAGGCGAGCTCACGCTGGCCATCGGCATCGGCCTGCTGGCCGGGGACGGCGACCCTGCTGCCGCGGCCGAGGCCTCGCTGGCCGCGGCGCTCAGCATGGGCCCCGGCCGCCTGTACCTCTGCGCCAGCGGCACCAACGGCCGCCACGAGCTCCCACAGCCCGCCTGAGCCATGCGACTGCCTGCCCCCGAGACCTTCCTTGCCGAACTGGGCACGCGCCAGAGCCTGCTGCTGGTGGACGACGACGCCGCCAGCGTACAGGTGCTGGCGCGCATGCTGAACGGCCTCGGCGAGCTGCGCTTCGCGCTGTCCGGCGAGGATGCGCTGCGCCTGGCGCGCGAAAGCCCGCCCGACCTCATCCTCATCGACGCCGAGATGCCGGGCCTGAGCGGCTTCGAGGTCTGCGCGGCGCTGCACGCCGACCCGCTGCTGACCGACGTGCCCGTCATCATCGTCACCGGCCACACCGAGGCCGCCGTGGAGGTGGCCGGCTTCGCGGCCGGCGCATCCGACTTCATCCGCAAGCCCCCCGTGGCGGAGGTGGTCGCCGCACGCGTGCGCACCCAGCTGCGCCTGAAGGCACTGGGCGACGCCTTGCGCGCGTCGGCGCTGACCGACGGCTTGACCGGCCTGGCCAACCGGCGCCGTTTCGACCAGGACTTGCGCGTCGAATGTGAACGCGCCCGCCGCAGCCACGAAAGCCTGGCGCTGCTCATGGTCGACGTGGACCACTTCAAGCGCTACAACGACCGCTACGGCCATGTCAGCGGCGACGCCTGCCTGCGCCAGGTCGGCGCGGCCATCCGCTCAGCGATACGCCGCCCGGCGGACCTGGCTGCGCGCTACGGCGGCGAGGAATTCGGCGTGCTGCTGCCGCAGACCGACGCGGACGGCGCACGCGCGATGGCCCAACGCATTGTCGACGCCGTCGCGGCGCTGGCCCTGCCCCATGCCGGCGCCGGCGCCGGCGACCGCGGCATCGTCAGCGTGTCGGCTGGCTGGGCCGCGGCGCGGCCCGACCAGGACGCGGCCGTCGTCGCCAGCCGCGGCGAGGCGCTGGTCGAAGCCGCCGACCGCCTGCTCTACGCGGCCAAGGCTGCGGGCCGGGGCCGCGTCGGCGCGCCCGCGCCAGCGGCGGCCCCGCACCAGCCATGACCACGATGACCACCATGACGTCCCTCGTTCGCCGCCTGCTTGTGCTGCTGCCGCTGCTCGCGCTTGGGCTCGCCACCCGCACCGTGGCTGCGCCGCTGGTGCTGGCCATCGGCGAGTCGCCGCTGTTCGCGCCGCTGCAGCTGGCCGCGCAGGAAGGCTACTTCGCCGCCGAAGGCCTGGACGTGCGCGTGCAACCCTGCATCAATGGGCGCCGCTGCCTCAAGCACCTGACCGATGGCGAGGCGCAGGTTGCCACGGCGGCCGACACCCCCATGGTGTTCGCGCTGCACGCTGGGCATCGCTTCGACATCGTCGCCACCTTCGGCAGCTCGTCCCGCGACACCATGCTGGTGGCGCGCGCCGACCGCGGCATCCGTACACCGGCCGACCTCGCCGGCAAGCGCATCGGCGTCGTTCGCGGCACCAGCGCGCACTACTTCACCAACGTCTTCCTGCTCGTCAACGGCGTGTCGCGCGACAAGGCCAGCCTGGTCTTCATCGACGCCAACCGTGGCGCTGAGCCGCTGCTGCGCGGCGAAGTCGACGCCGCTGCCCTCTACCGTCCCGTCGGCCCGCAGGCCGCCCAGCAGCTCGGCGCCAACGCCCAGGTACTGGCCACGCTGCGCCCCTACACCGTCATGGTCAACCTCGTCGCCCAACCGGGCCTGAACCAGGACACGCTGCTGCGGCTGCTGAAGGCGGTGCAGCGCAGCATCACGCTGCTGAACAGCCAGCCGGCCCAGGCCCACGCCCGGCTGGCCGCACTGTGGAAGCTGGACGCCAAGGCCGCCGCCGCGCTGTTGGAAGGCTATGAGTTCCGGCTCAGCTTGGACCAGACACTGCTGTCCACGCTGGAGGCCGAGTCGCGCTGGGCCGTGCGCGAGGGCCTCGCCGACAGCCCCGTAGCGCCCGACTACCTGGAGCTGATGCGCACCGAGCCGCTGCGCGCGCTCGACCCGCGCGCGATGACGCTCGTCAAGTAGGCCACGATGCGCCTGCGCCCGGCCCTGATGACCTGCGTGATCGCGGCACTCGCCGTGGTGGGCACGCGACTGACCACGATCGCCATCGAGCGCCAGGCCTTCGCCCGCAACGACGCGCAGCGCCAGACGGTCGACGTCATCGCCCGCGACGCCGCCGGCCTGCTGGTGCTGACCCAGGACTACGGTCTGTACCGCAGCGAGCGCGCGGCCCGCCAGTGGCGCCTGGTGCACGAGCGCCTGACGCGCGCGCTGGCCGACTACGCGGCAGACGGCTCGGCCAGCGCCGACGATGTCGACGAGCTGCAGGCCACTGCCAACGACCTGCCGCAGGTTTTCGCCGCACTGCGCGAGGCGTCGCAGGCCAGCCACGACCCGGAAGCCGAGGCCCGCCGCGAGACGCTGACCGACCAGCTCGTCAACGACACGCGGCGCGTCAGTGACGGTGCCTTCGAGCTGTCGCGCACGCTGGCCGAGACCCGCCGCCGCGACGCCGAGCGCCAGCGCTGGCTGGCCGTGGCCACGCAGGGCACGCTGCTGGCCCTGACCCTGGCGCTGGCCGGCCTGCTGCTGCGCCGCGTGCTGGCGCCCATCGACCGGCTGCGCCGCGTGGCCAAGGCCGTCGAGGGCGGCGACCTGGCCGCGCGCAGCGGCCTGCAACGCCGCGACGAGTTGGGGCAGCTGTCGCAGGCGCTGGACGCGATGACGGAGTCGCTGGAACAGCGCGACGCCGCGCTGCGCGACTCCAACCGCCAGCTTGCCCGCAACGAAGCCTTTCTGGCGCGCGCCGGGCGCATGGCGGGCGTGGGCGGATGGGAGCTGGAGCTGGCCAGCGGCCGGCTGGGCTGGAGCGGCGAGACGCGTGCACTGCACGGCCTGCTGCCCCAGCAGGCAGTCGACGCCGAGGCCATGCTGGGCTGCTTTGCGGCGGACTCGGAGCGCCGGCTGCGCCATGCGATGGCACTGGCCCGCACGAACGGCGAGGGCTGGGACCTGGAGCTGGAGCTGCGCGCTGGCGCCGACGAACGGCCGCGCTGGCTGCACTCGGTGGGCGTGGCGGAGCGCGAGGAGGGCCGTGAGGCCGGTCGCGTCGTGCGTCTGGTCGGCGCCGTGCAGGACGTGACCGAGCGCCGCGCCGCGGCCGATGCGCTACGCCGTGCGATGCAGGCGGCCGACACGGCCAGCGCCGCCAAGAGCGAGTTCCTGGCCAACATGAGCCACGAGATCCGCACGCCCATGAACGCCGTCATGGGCCTGTCTTTCCTGCTCGAGCGCAGCGCGCTGGACCCGGCTCAGCGCGAGCTGCTGGGCAAGATCAACGGCGCCAGCCGTTCGCTGCTGGACGTCATCAATGCAGTACTGGACTTGTCCAAGATCGAGGCCGGCGAGATGGTGCTGGAGGCCGCGCCCTTCGATCCGCGCGCGCTGCTGCGCGACATCGCCAGCCTGTTCCAGCCGCAGGCCGAAACCAAGGGCATCGCGCTGCAGCTGGACGCCGATGCGGGCCTGCCCGCATTGCTGCTTGGCGACGCAGCGCGGCTGCGCCAGATCGTCAACAACCTCGTCTCCAATGCGCTCAAGTTCACCGCCGAGGGCCGGGTGCGCATCGCCGCCCGCTGCGTCGACACGCCGGCGCGCCCGCTGCAGCTGGAGATCGCTGTCGAGGACAGCGGCATCGGCATCCCGGCCGACGCGCTGTCGCGCATCTTCACGCCCTTCACGCAGGCGGACAGCTCCACGTCGCGGCGCTACGGCGGCACCGGGCTGGGCCTGTCCATCGTCCGGCAGCTGTGCGCGCTAATGGGCGGCCAGGTCGACGTCAGCAGCAGCCCGGGCGTGGGCACGCGCTTCGTCGTGCACCTGCCCTTTGAGCCGGCCGAGACGGCACCGGGCCTGTCGATGCCGGCGCGCCCGCTGGCGCTGCTGCTGGCCAGCGACGATGCCACACAGCGCGATGCGCTGCAACGCCTGTGCGCCGATCTGGGCTGGCAGGTCGAGCAGATGGCCGACGTGGCCGGCCTGCTGGGCGTGCTGGCCGCGACGCCGCCCGACATGGTGCTGCTGGACCACCGCCTGCTGCAAGGCCGGCCACCGGCCGAGCAGCAGGCGCTGCAGGACCGGCTGGCTGCCCTGCCCTGCGTGCAGATGAGCCGAGCCTCGGCCACCGCCGGCCCGGGCCGGCTGCGCCTGCCGGCCGACGTGTCGAGCCTGTTCGACGCGGTGCATGCCGCGCTGGCAGAGCACGGCGCGGCAGAGCCACTGCTGGCCAGCGCGCGCGACGCGTCCGCCGTGCAGTTGCTGCCCGGCGTGCGCGTGCTGGTGGCCGACGACAGCAGCATCAACCTGGAAGTGGCGCAGCGCATCCTGGAGCAGGAAGGCGCTGATGTGACGCTGGCCCAGGACGGTGCCGTCGCCATCGAGCTGCTGCAGGCGGCGCCCGAAGGTTTCGACGCCGTGCTGATGGACGTGCAGATGCCAGTGCTGGACGGCCTGTCCGCCGCGCGACGCATCCGCACCGAGCTGGGCCTGCGGGCGCTGCCCATCCTGGCGCTGACGGCCGGCGCGCTGCTCAGCGAACGCCAGCGCGCGCTGGACGCGGGCATGGACGGCTTCGTCAGCAAGCCCTTCGACCCGGCCGGCCTGGTGTTACTGCTGCGCCAGCACGTCGAGCGCGTGCAGGGCCAGCGCCTGCCGGTGGCCGCGCGTGCGGCCGAGGCGCCGGCGGTGGACCCCTGGCCCTGGTTTGACGGAATCGCCCGCGACGAGGCCCGCCAGCGCCTGCTGGGCGACGTGGACTTCTTTGCGCGGCTGCTGGAACGGCTCATCGACGAGTTTGCCGACCTCGCCGCCGAGCCTGCCACTGTCGCCGAACCAGCCGAACTGGCGGCGCGGCTGCACAAACTGGGCGGCGGCGCCGGGCTGCTGGCGGCGCAGGCGCTGCACGCGGCGGCCCAGCGCGCCGAGGCCGCCGCACGCGCCGGTGGCAGCTTCGACACGGAAGTGGCGCAGGTACGGCGCCTGCTGGCCGAGCTGACGGCCGAGGCCCGGCCCTGGCTGCAGCACCACGGCGCCGCTCAGGCCGCCCGGGAGGCCGCCCTGCCGCCGCCCGCGGGCCCGCTCGACGTGCCGGCCCTGGCGCAGTTGAAGCAGGCGCTGCATTCACGCGACCTGGCGGCGCTGGACTTGTTCGAGCCGCTCGCGCCGGCCTTGCGCGCGGCCTGCGGCGAGGTCGAATTCGCGCGCTTACGCGACGCGGTCAAGCGGCTGGACTTCGGCGCCGCCCTGGACGCGCTCAACGCTGTGCCGCCTGGCGCCGCGCCAGCTTGACGCGGTACATCGCGGCATCGGACTCGCGCAACGCGTCCTCCACACCGGCCCGCTGCGGGTCCAGGCAGGCGACGCCCACGCTGGCGCCCTCGTAGGCGACGCGCACCGGACCGGCGGCGTAGCTGCCCACGGTGGCCATGGCCAGGCGGCGGCGCAGCAGCTCGGCTGCAGCGCCGCCGTCCTCGGCCAGCTTGGGGCCCAGGCCGATGACGACGAATTCGTCACCGCCCATGCGCGCCAGCACGTCGCCGCCGCGCAGCCCGGCCTGCAGCTTGGCCGCGATGCCGCGCAAGAACTCATCGCCGGCATCGTGACCATGCGCGTCGTTGATCTGCTTGAAGCCGTCCAGATCGATGGCGCCGGCCAGCAGCCAGCTGGCGGTGCGCTGGGCCAGCGAGGTCAGGCGCGCCAGCTCCTGCATCAGCGCGCGGCGGTTCATCAGCCCGGTCAGCGGGTCGGTCAGGGCCTGCATCCTGAGTTCGGCGTTGGCCAACTGCAGCGCCTCGACGAGGCGCTCGCGCGAGACATGCTGCTCGATGAGGCTGGCGAACAGGCGCAGCACATGCCGGGCCTCGCCGGTCAGCGGCTGGCGCCGCGAGCTGGCCGCGCACAGCGTGCCGTACAGCGCCCCGTCGTCCGCGTGCACGGGCGTGCTGACGTAGGTCTCGATGCCCAGCTCGCGCGCCGCGGCGGAGTCGGCCCAGATGCCCTGCACGTCATCGGTGAAGGGGCGGCCCTCGTCCAGCGCGCGCTTGCACAACGTGTCGCCCCAGGGCACAGACAAGCCCTCGGGGATCTGCAGATCCCGCGAGTTGCGCGCGTACAAGACGTGCTGCAGCCCCTCGGCCAGGTCCACCGTCGTGAGGTAGGTCGACTCCAGTCCCGTGACGGCCTCGAGCATTTCCAGCAGAGGCCGGGCCAGCTCCTCCAGAGTGCGGGCGGTGGTGACGGAATCTGAGAGCTGGGCGAAGAAGGAGTCCATGGGCGGCGCGGCGTGGCAACGGGCCGACTGTAGGCATGTCGCTGCCGCGCTGCCAAGCGCCGAGGGCTCTCGTTTCAGGGGGAGGGGGTTTCTCAGCCCACCGGCAATGCCGTCTCGTACTTGACCTCGCGCAGCACCACGTTGCTGCGCACGCTGGACACGCCCGGCAGCTTGAAGATGTGCTGCTGCAGGAACAAGTCGTAGGCTTTCATGTCCGCCGCGACGACCTTGATGACGTAGTCGGCCTCGCCGGTGATGGCGTGACATTCGATGATTTCGCGGCGCGTGCTGACCAGGCGCTCGAACTGCTCCACGGCGCCCTCGCTGTGCCGCACTAGGCTGACGTTGGCCAGCACGCAGATGGACAGGCCGATCTTCTCGCGGTCCACCAGCACCACGTGGCCGCGAATGACGCCGCTGTCCTCCAGCTCCTTGACGCGACGCCACACCGGCGTGGCCGACAGCCCCACCTTCTCGGCCAGCGCCTGCGTGCTGAGCCGCGCGTCGGCCTGCAGTGCCTCCAGGATCTGCAGGCTGGCGCGATCGAACTCGTTTGTTTCCACAAGTCACCCCTTTGGAGAAGAATCATCTCATTCGGCCGGCCTTCCACCGGCATTGAGGCAAGTTCTTCCGGCCCCGCGGGGGAAGAATCTCCCGCCCTTCAGGAGCCACGATGTCCGAAACCGTCACGCCCGCCCTGCGCCCCTACCAGCTCAGCGACAACCTCGCGGCCGACAGCGGTGCCGTCTTCCTGACCGGCACGCAGGCGCTGGTGCGGCTGCTGCTGGCGCAAAAGCACATGGACGAGCGCGCCGGGCTGAACACCGCCGGCTTTGTCTCCGGCTACCGCGGCAGCCCGCTGGGCATGGTGGACCAGCAGCTGTGGAAGGCGAAGAAGTTCCTGGAAAAGGCGCACGTCGAGTTCCTGCCCGCCATCAACGAGGACCTGGCCGCCACCGCCTGCCTGGGCGTGCAGCGCGTGGCGCTGGACCCGCAGCGCACCGTTGATGGCGTATTTGCCATGTGGTACGGCAAGGGGCCGGGCGTGGACCGCTCAGGCGACGCGTTGAAGCATGGCAACGTCTACGGCACCAGCCGCCAAGGCGGCGTGCTGGTGGTCTGCGGTGACGACCATGGCTGCGTGTCCAGCAGCACGCCGCACCAGAGCGACCAGGCGCTGCAGGCCTGGAGCATGCCGCTGGTGCACCCGGCCAACGTGGCCGAGTACCTGGAATTCGGCCTGTACGGCTGGGCGCTGAGTCGCTTCTCGGGCGCGTGGGTGGGCTTCAAGGCGATCTCGGAAGTCGTCGAGAGCGGCATGACGGTGGACCTGGACGCGGTGGCGCTGGACTTCACGCAACCTGTCGACTTCACCGCACCGACCGACCTGCACATCCGGTCGGTCGACCTGCCGTCGCTGGAGCTGGAGTCGCGCCTGGCGCACAAGCTGGACGCGGTGAAGGCCTTCGCCAGGGTCAACAGCATCGACAAGCACATCGTCACCAGCCCGGCCGCCACCTTGGGCATCGTGACCGTGGGCAAGGCGCACTACGACTTCATGGAAGTGCTGCGCCGGCTGGACCTGGATCCCAACGCGCTGGCTGCGGCCGGCGTGCGCGTCTACAAGGTGGGCCTGGTGTTCCCACTGGAGCCCACGCGCATCACCGAGTTCTGCAGCAATCTGACCGACGTGCTGGTCATCGAGGAGAAGGGCCCGGTCGTCGAGCGCCAGATCAAGGAGCTGCTCTACCACCTGCCCGAGTTCCAGCGCCCGCGGGTGGTCGGCAAGACGGATGAGCACGGCGCGGCCGTGCTGAGCGCCTTGGGCGAGCTGCGCCCCAGCCGCATCATGGGCACGGTGGCCGACTGGTTGGCGCGCCTGAACCCCGCGCTGGACCGCCGCCATCTGGTTGTCGACTTCCTGACGCCCTGCCTGCTGTCCAACGCCGCCGACGGCGTGCGCCGCCAGCCTTACTTCTGCTCGGGCTGCCCGCACAACACCAGCACCAAGCTGCCAGAAGGCTCGCGCGCGCTCGCCGGCATCGGCTGCCACTTCATGGCGAGCTGGATGGAGCGCGGCACGTCGGGCCTGATCCAGATGGGCGCCGAGGGTGTGGACTGGGCGGCGCACTCCCGCTTCACGAAGGAGAAGCATGTCTTCCAGAACCTGGGCGACGGCACCTACTACCACTCGGGCTACCTGGCCATCCGCCAGGCCATCGCGGCCAGGACCAACATCACCTACAAGATTCTCTACAACGACGCCGTCGCGATGACAGGCGGCCAGCCGGTGGACGGCCAGACCAGCGTGCCGCAGATCGCGCGGCAGGTGGAGGCAGAAGGCGTGAAGCGCCTGGTGGTCGTATCGGACGAGATTGGCAAATACGACGGCCACCACGGCCTGTTCCCGGCCGGCACCACCTTCCACGACCGCGGCGAGCTGGATGCCGTGCAGCGCGAGCTTCGAGAAATAGACGGCGTGACGGTGCTGATCTACGACCAGACCTGCGCCGCCGAGAAACGTCGCCGCCGCAAGAAGGGTGAGTTTCCTGATCCTCCAAAGCGCATCTTCATCAACGAAGCGGTGTGCGAGGGCTGCGGCGACTGCGGCGTGGCCAGCAACTGCCTGAGCGTGGTGCCGGTCGAGACCGACTGGGGTCGCAAGCGCGCCATCGAACAGAGCAGCTGCAACAAGGACTTCTCCTGTGTGAATGGCTTCTGCCCCAGCTTCGTGTCGGTGCATGACCCGGTGCTGAAGAAGAAGGCCGGCGCCAGCTACACGGCCCAAGACCTGGCGCGCGAGATTGCGGCCATCACCCCACCGGCTGCGTGGAACTGGACCGGGCCGTTCGACCTGCTGGTCACCGGCGTGGGCGGCACTGGCGTCGTCACGGTGGGCGCGCTTGTCTCCATGGCCGCCCACCTCGAAGGCAAGCAGGCCTCGGTGCTGGACTTCATGGGCTTTGCGCAGAAGGGTGGTGCGGTGCTCTCCTTCGTGCGCGTGGCGCCAACGCTGGACTTGCTGAACCAGGTGCGCATTGACACCCAGCAGGCCGACGTGCTGCTGGCCTGCGACATGGTGGTAGGGGCCTCGCCCGACGCGCTGGGCACGGTCAAGCCCGGCCGCACCGTCATCCTCGCCAACACGCACGAGTTGCCCACCGCCGGCTTCGTGCGCAACCCGGACGCGTCGCTGCAGGGCGATTCGCTGCTGGCCAAGATGAAGTTCGCAGTCGGCGAGAACGGCGCGCTGGACACCCTCGACGCGCAAGACATCTCGCAGCGCCTGATGGGCGACACGCTGCCCAGCAACATCATCATGCTGGGCGCCTGCTGGCAGCGCGGGCTCATCCCCGTCGGCGAGGCTGCGCTGATGCGCGCCATCGAGCTGAACGGCGTGGCCGCCGAGGCCAACAAGACCGCCTTCGCGCTGGGCCGCCTGGCCATCGCCGCGCCGGACGCCATCCAGCGCCTGGCAGGCGAGACCAACGTCATCAAGTTCTTCAATTTCGACCAGCTCGACGGCCCTGACGGCCTCATCGAGCGGCGCATGAAGTTCCTGACCGGCTACCAGGACGCCGCCTACGCGGCCCGCTACCGCGCCCTGGTCGACCGCGTGCGCGCGGCCGAATCCAGGCTCGCCAAGGGCCAGCGCCTGACCCAGGCCGTGGCCCGCTACTACGCCAAGCTGCTGGCCATCAAGGACGAGTACGAGGTCGCACGGCTTTACACCGATGGCCGCTTCGAGGCGGCGATGAAGGAACAGTTCGAGAACTGGACGTCCTTGAGCTTCCATCTCGCCCCGCCGCTGATCTCCCGGCCCGGTGCCGACGGCCGCGCGAAGAAGATCGAGCTGGGCTCGTGGACCTTCACCGCCTTCAAGTGGCTGGCCAAGTTGAAGGGCCTGCGCGGTGGTGCGCTGGACGTCTTCGGAAAGACCGAGGAGCGCCGCATGGAGCGCCAGCTGATTGCCGACTACGAGGCGCTGGTGGACGACATCCTCGCGTCACTGACCGCCGACAACCTGGCCACCGCCGTCGAGCTGGCCCGCCTGCCCGAGAAGATCCGCGGCTATGGCCACGTCAAACATGCCAACGTAGTGGCGGTGAAGGCCCAGTGGCAGCTGTTGCTGGACCGCTTCCATGGCCGTGCGGTGGAGGTCGTGGCCCAGCCGGTGGCGATGCCGGTCCGGGTCAAGGGTGTGGCGGAGCTGTAGCCGCCGTCACACCGGCTCATCCCAACCTAGCGCCGCCATGTCGTCGCTGCGGTGGACGGCATCCCCCAGCAGGATGAAGTCATCCAGTTGCGGCGGATTCACCGACGTGCCCGCCAGCATTGCATGCGCCTGCCCGCGGTGGTGGGTCTGGTGCATGAACAGATGCGCCAACACCCGCCCCAGCGGCTCGCGCGGGCCGGCCTCGATGCCGGCACCGCGATCGAAGGCGACGATTCGGCCGTCGTCCGCCGGCCCCAGGTCCTCGCAGAACGCGATCAGCCGCGCATCGCTCTCGTCCTGCCGCGCAGCCAGCTCGACCGCCGTCTGCGCCGCCACATAACTCGCCCAGACGTGGCGCATCGCCGCGTCGCCATACAGCGCAGCGAGATAGTAGTGGTCCACGTTCAGCAAGTGGTTCAGCGTCAGCGCCAGGCTGGGGAAGAAGCTGGTGCGCGGCGCGTGGAAGTCGGCCTCCGACAGGGTTGCCACGGCGCCCAGCAGGCGGCGGTTGGCGAGTCGGTTGGCGCGGGCCTGGATCAGCAGCAGATTCATGCCACTGATTGTGCTCGGCGTGCTCGCCGTGAGGATGACTCGGCGCGGCGGACATGCTTCAATCTCCTCAAGGAGGCGTCAGCTTGCGCATCGGCGACCGGGATAACGGCCCCGTGATGATCCACACCACGGCCTGGGTGGCGGCGGCCATGGCGCTGTCCGTCGGCCTGGCGCTGACCGGCTCGGTCGTCATCTGGCAGCAGCAGTCCCAACGTCACGATGCCCAGGTTCTGCTCGACCACCAGTTGGAGCGCCTAGAGGTCGACATCGTGAAGCGCTTCTCCCTAGCGGCCTACGGCCTCAAGGGCGCGCGCGGGGCGCTGGCTGCCATGCACGGCCGCTTCGACCGCTCGGCCTTCGCGGCCTACGTCGACTCACGCGACCTGCCCCGCGAATTCCCGGGCGTGCGCGGCTTCGGCTTCGTGCAGCCGGTGCGGCGCGAAGACCTGGCTGCCTTCGAGTCCGCGCAGCGCCGCGACGATGCACCCGACTTCAAGGTGAGCGGCGAGGGCCAGGATCCGCAGCTCTACGTGGTGACCCAGGTCGAGCCGAGATCCTGGAATGCCGAGGCCTGGGGGCGCGACATTGGGAGTGAGCCGGTCCGGCGCGCCGCGCTGGAGCAGGCAGTCGCCAGCGGCGAGGCCACGCTTTCGGGCCCCGTGGCGCTGGCGCAGGCCAGGCAGGCGGGGCCGGGTTTCCTGCTGCTGGTGCCGGTCTATCGCGACGGCCATGACCCCGACACGCCCGCGCGCCGCCGCGCTGCGCTGCAAGGCCTGCTGTACGCGCCGCTTGTGGCCGCCGAGGTGTTGAGCGGCGCGGCCGACGCGGCTTTGCCCTTGCTAGACCTGCACCTGTCGGTGCGCGCCCACGAGGGCCAGGCAGTGCTGCTGCTCGGCACCCAGCAGGGCCACTTGCTCAAGCTGGGCGATGCGGTCGAACCACTGCCCGAAGGCCCGGTGATGGGCAGTCGGCGTTTCGCGGTCGGGGGCCGCGAGTTCGTCCTCGACGCCACGCTGTCGCCGCAGGCTGCTGCGGAGCTGCTGGGGTTGTCGGGCGTGGGGCTGGAGCTGGGTGGCGCGGCGCTGAGCCTGCTGGCGGCCTTCACCGTCTTCCTGCTGGCGGCTGGCCGTGCCCGGGCCGAGGCCCTGGCCCGCGGCATGACCACGGACCTGCAACGCCTGGCCATGGTGGCCGGCCGCACCAGCAACGCCGTGGTCATCACCGACGCCCAGCGCCGCATCACCTGGGTCAATGAGGGCTTCACCAGGATCACCGGCTATCGACCCGACGAGGTGATAGGCCAGGTGCCTGGGCACTTACTGCAGTTCGAAGGCAGCGACCCGTCGACGGTGCAGACGATTCGCGACGCATTGCGCAACAGCCAGGGCTGCCATGTCGAAATGCAGAACCGCAGCAAGCACGGCCACCCCTACTGGATGGACATCGAGATCCAGCCGCTGCACGACGCGACGGGTCAGCTGAGCGGCTTCATGGCCATCGAACTGGACATCACCGCTCGCAAGGAAGCCGAGCTGGCGCTGGCCCGCGAGCGCAACCGCTATGCCGCCATCCTGGAGGCGCAGACCGAGCTGATCTGCCGCTTCGAGGCCGATGGCCAGGTCACCTTCGTCAACGACGCCTTCTGCCGGTTCTTCGGCGTGCAGGCCGAGGACATGGTGGGCCACCCCTGGGCACCGGTCGTGCATCCCGAGGACCTGGCGCGCGTGGTGAGCGAGGTAGCCCGGCTGCACCCGTCCAACCCGACCGTCACGGTGGAGAACCGGGTGCGGCTCAGCAACGGAGAGACGCGCTGGGTGCAGTTCGTCAACCGTGGCTTCTTCGACGACCGCGGCCACCTGCTCGAAAGCCAGAGCGTCGGCCGCGACATCACCGAACGCAAACGCCTGGAGGCCCAGGTCCAGGAGGCTGGCGCGACCCTGCAGGATCTCTACGACAACGCGCCCTGCGCCTACTACGCGCTCGATACGAGCGGCCGCTTCCTCAGCGTCAACGCGCTGGGCCTGAGCTGGCTGGAATGCACGGCCGAAGACGTCGTCGGCCGCCTCAGGCCCTTCGATTTCTTCACGGTCGAGGGGCGAGCGCAGTTCGAAGCCAATTTTGAAAAATTCAAGACCACGGGCCGTGTAGCGGGACTGGAGTTCGACCTGACGGGCCACCGGGGCACGCCGCGGCGGGTCAGCCTGTCGGCCACCGCCATCTACGACGCCGAGGGCCATTTCCTGCGTAGTCGCTCGGTGATGTTCGACGTCACCGAGACCCACCGCATCCGCCAGCAGTTGCACCAGATCACGGTCGGCCAGGAGGCCATGCTCAACAGCGACCTGGTGGGCATCGTCAAGCTGCAAAACCGCCGCACCTTGTGGCGCAACCGCGCGCTGGAGCACATGTTCGGCTACGCGCCGGGCGAACTGGACGGTGCGCCGGCACACTGGCTCTACCCCGACGACGCCGCCTACGAATCGCTGGGCCTGGCGGCCTACCCGGTTCTGCAGCGCGGCGAGCGCTATCGCACCCAGCTGCAGATGCGCCGCAAGGACGGCAGCCTGATCTGGGTGGACCTGAGCGGCAGCGCCCTGCCAGGCGGCGATGGCGTGTCGCTGTGGATGATGGTGGACATCACGCAGAGCAAGGACCACGAGGCCCGAATGGAGCGCGCCGCGCTGCACGACGCGCTGACCGGCCTACCCAACCGCGTGCTGCTCGCGGACCGCCTCAAGCAGGCCATCGCCAGCGCGGAGCGCAGCGGCCATGTGTTCACATTGGCCTACCTGGACCTGAACGGCTTCAAGCAGATCAACGACACCCACGGCCATGACGCCGGCGACGAGGTGCTCAAGGCCGTCGCATCACGCCTGCAGGCCGGGCTGCGCGCCAGCGACACGGTGGCACGGCTGGGCGGCGACGAGTTCGTCGTGCTGCTGACGCCGGCCCAGGCGCCGGCCGAGGCCGAGCCGGTGCTGAACCGCCTGCTGGACGGCCTGATCCAGCCCATCACGCTGAGCACGGGCACACAGGTCGCCGTGGGCAGCAGCCTGGGCCTGGCCCATTTCCCTGCGGACGGCCGCACGCCGGATGCGCTGATGCGCCACGCCGACGAGGAAATGTTTGCTAACAAACGTGCAGGCCGTTTGCGCACAAGCGCCAACAGGACCTGATTTTGTTCACGCTGCGGCGTGCCCTACCTCGCCGATGATGCCGGTCATGCTGACCCGCCGCAATTTCAACCAACTCGCCGTCGCCGCCCTGGCCCTGCCAGCCACCGGCCTGAGCCGCGCCCAGGAGCGCCGCGCCATCGTGCTGGGCCAGTCGGTGCCACTGACCGGCCCGGCCGCCCAGCTGGGCCTGCAGATGCAAATGGGCGCCAAGGCCTACTTCGACGCGATCAACGCGGCCGGCGGCATTGCCGGCATGCCCGTCGTGCTGAAGACGCTGGACGACGGCTACGACCCCGCGCGCTGCAAGGCCAACACCGAGAAGTTCATCCAGGAGGACGTGTTCGCGCTGTTCGGCTACGTCGGGACCCCCACCTCGCTGGCCGCGCTGCCGCTGGTCAACGCCGCCAAGATCCCGTTCATCGCCCCCTTCACCGGCGCCGAGGCGCTGCGCGACCCGTTCAACAAGCTGGTCTTCCACGTCCGTGCCTCGTACTACGACGAGACGGAACTCATCGTCAAACAGCTCACGCAGCTGGACATCAAGAACATCGCCGTCTTCCACCAGAATGATGCCTACGGCCAGGCCGGCCTCAAGGGTGTGCAGCGCGCGCTAGAGAGGCGCGGCCTGCAGCCGGCGGCTGTCGCCACCGTGGAGCGCAACAGCGTCGACGTGGCCGCGGCGCTGAAGACGCTGCTGCCGGCCAAGCCCGAGGCCATCGTGCAGATCAGCGCCTACAAGAGCTGCGCCGCCTTCATCCGCGAGGCGCGAAAGGCCGGCTACTTCGGCCAGTTCTACAACGTCTCCTTCGTCGGCACCCAGGCGCTGGCGGACGAACTGGGCAAGGACGCCGCCGGTGTCGTGATCTCCCAGGTCATGCCCTCGCCGTTCGGCACGGCGGCGGGCCTCGTCAACGACTATCAGCAGGCCCTGCACCGGCTCGACCCCAAGGCCGAGCCCAACTACACCAGCATCGAGGGCTATGTCGGCGCGCGCGTCATCGTCGACGGCCTGCGCCGCCTTGGTGGCCGCCTGAGCCGCGAGGCGCTGATTGGCGCCCTGGAGACCCTGTCCGGCTACGAGTCACGCGGCTACCAGCTGCACTTCGGTCCCACGCGGCACGTCGGCTCCAGTTTTGTCGAGCTGTCCATGCTGACGGCAGACGGCAAGGTCAGGCGCTGAAAACGCAGGTCACTCGCCCAGTCTCACCCTGCTGAACGCGGGCGAACCTGGCCGGTCTTGCAGACCGCGCTGCGGCCATGCCGCGGCCCTTCGGCAGCACTTGCCACCCACCGGGCGCCATGCGTGCGGCCTCAGCCCCCGAGGGGGCCCGCGATGCTCGCAGCATTGAGCCGCACGCACATCGCCATGGCAGGCCGGCGCTCGGCCCGAAGGGCACGCCAAGTCAGCCGCGCTCGTCCTTGGGCGAGTCCATGACGATGTAGCTCGTGATCATGCTGACCTGCGGCAGCCCGCCCAGCACGTCGGCATGGAAGCGCTTGTAGGCGGCCAGGTCGGCCACCTCCACGCGCAACAGGTATTCGAACGCGCCGGTCACGTTGTGGCATTCGCTGACGACCGGGCAGTCCTTCATGGCCTGCTCGAAGCCCTGCTGCTCCGCCAACGTGTGGCGCGACAGGCCGATGGCCACGTAGGCGACAAAGCCCAGCCCCAGCCGCGCTGGGTCCAGCACCGCCCGGTAGCCCTTGATGACGCCCAGCCGCTCCAGCTCCTGCACGCGGCGTAGGCAGGCCGAGGGGCTGAGGGCGATGCGCTGGGCCAGCTCCGCATTGGTCACTCGGCCGTCGCGGACCAGCTCACGCAATATCTTGTCGTCAATCGAGTCCATGGCCGCAAATGATTGCACAACAGCACCCTTGAGCGCCGCATAAAGCAAACCCATTCGAGTCCCCCGTGCCTAGAGTGGCGGCCATGGAAAACAGCGCCACCCTGCTCGCCCTTGCCGGCTTCGCCTTCGTCACGTCCATCACGCCCGGCCCCAACAACCTGATGCTGCTGGCCTCGGGCACCAACTTTGGCTGGCGGCGCAGCCTGCCGCACCTGCTGGGAATCAGCTTCGGCTTCGGCGTCATGCTGGCCCTGGTGGGCCTGGGGCTGGGCGAGGTTTTCGCCCGTTACCCGGGCCTGCATGACGGGCTCAAGTGGGCCAGTCTCGCCTACCTGCTCTACCTGGCCGTCAAGGTCGCGACCGCGGCGCCGCCCAGCGCGAGCGACGCCGGCGGCCGGCCGATGGGCTTCGGTGCCGCCGCGCTGTTCCAGGTCGTCAACCCCAAGGCCTGGGCCATGGCGCTGACCGCCGTGACGGCCTACGGCGACCTCGGCATCGCCGCGATGACCGCCGTGTTCGTGCTCGTCAACCTGCCCTGCTGCGGCTCCTGGGCCCTGCTGGGCGAGCAGATGCGCCGCTGGCTGCACAGGCCGCGCGCGCTGCAGGCCTTCAACTGGGGCGCGGCGGCGCTGATGGTTCTCTCCGTGTTGCCCCTGCTGCGGGGCTGACACCGTGACAAGCTTGGCAAGGGCGGACCGCGGGCCGGCCTATCATCCCCTCGCCACGCACGCACACAGGGCGTCAGTCTCTGGGGCATGGCCAAGGGAGTTGCATGCCACATTCGGTCGCCCGTGCCGAGCCCTTTGCCCGCCGAGCCCTGCCCTGGCTGCTTTTTGCTGCCACCCTCGCGTTGACGCTGGCGCTGGCAGCCTGGTCCATGGTGCGCAACGCCGACGAGCGCGTGGCGCTGTTCGAGCGCCGCACCGAGGCCTTGAAGCTGTCGCTGGCCAGCGCCGTGCGCGCCCGGCTGGACATCCTGCCCAGCCTGCGCCTGGTCGCCAGCGGCCCGACACCGCTGAACGACGCGCAGTTCTCCCGCTACGTGGACAGCGTGCTCGGCTCGGACCGCTTCCCCGGGCTGACGCTGAGCTTCGTGGCCGAACGCGTCGACGCGGCCGGGCGCACCACCTACCTTGAGCGCGTGCGCGCCGACCGCAGCGCCGACCCGGCTGGCCGACCCACGTTCGACATCCAGCCCCCTGGCGAGCGGCCCGAGTACATGCTGTTGCGCCACCAGTACCCGCCCGACCCGACCAACGACGGCTACGACCTCTACGACCCTGGCCAGAGCTACCGTCCGGCCGTGGAGCGTGCCATCACCGACGGCAGCCTCGTGGCGACCCCACCGCTGCTGCTCGCCCGCGACCGCCACCGGCTTGGCCACCCGGAGCTGACCAGCATCGTCGTGCGCGCCGCCACCTACCGTGGCGAGCGGCTGCCAGACCGCGACGCCGGCCGCCGGGCGGCAGCCTCCGGCGTCGTGGGCATCGCCTTTCGCACCGCGGAACTGGTGCGCGCCGCACTGCCGCCCGAGCTGGCCACGCCGACCCGCGTGCGCGTGACGGACACCGGTGCGCCCGACAAGCTGGCCGTCTATGACAGCGAGCCCGACGCCGCGGCGGTGCCGGCGGCACTGCACTTCGAGCTGCCGGTGGCGGACCGGCGCTGGCTCGTCGAGCTGGCACCACCACCCACCGCCTGGTGGCAGGACGCCGACGAGGGCACGCTCGCCCTGCTCGTGGCTGGCCTTGTCTGCGCTGCGTCACTGGCGACGCTGACGGCCGGCCTGGCCCGGGCGCGCCGCCAGGCCGAAGCACGCGTGCGCGATGGCCTGGCGCTGCTGCGCGAGGAGAAGGGCCACCTGGCCCGCAGCGAGACGCGCCTGCGCCTGCTCGTCGAGCACAGCCTGGACGCCGTGCTCAACACCCGGCCGGGCGGCGGCGTCGTCGCGGCCAACCGTGCCGCGTGCGAGCTGTTCGGTCGCAGCGAGGCCCAGCTCGTCGTCGCCAGCCGCACCGAGCTGCTGGACCTGGACGACCCGCGCCTGCCCGTACTGTTCGCTGAGCGCGACGCCACCGGCCGCACGCGCGGCCAGATCCGCATGCGCCGGGCCGACGGCAGCTGCTTCGAGGCCGAGATCAGCTCCATGAGCTACCAGGACATCGACGGCAGCCCACTGGCCAGCGTCATCGTCCGCGACCTCAGCGCCAGCCTGGACGCCGCCGCCGAGCGCCAGCGCCTGGAGAACCAGTTGCGACACGCGCAGAAGATGCAGGCCATCGGCACGCTGGCTGGCGGCATCGCGCATGACTTCAACAACGTGCTGGCCGTCGTGCTGGGCGGCACGGCGCTGCTGGCAACTGAACTGGACGACACCCATCCGGGGCAGCCCCATCTGGCGCGCATCCGCCAGGCCGGGCTGCGCGCGCGCACGCTGGTGCAGCAATTGCTGACCTTCGGACGCCCTTCTGCCGAGGGGCGCTGGGCACAGCCGATGCAACCACTGGTGCTGGAGGCCCAGGCACTGCTGCGCCTGAGCCTGCCGGCTGCAGTCACGTTGGACGTGCAACTCACCGCCGAGCCATTGCACGTCGTCACCGAGCCCACGCAGATCCAGCAGGTGCTGCTCAATCTGTGCAACAACGCCGCCCAGGCCATGCCCGGCCAGCACGGTCGCATCACGGTGACGCTGGCGCCCCGCACGGTGGACGGCCAGGCCTGGGCCTGCCTGAGCGTGCGCGACGACGGCGCCGGCATGGACGCCACGCTGCGCGAGCGCATCTTCGAGCCCTTCTTCACGACCAAACCCACCGGCCAGGGCACGGGCCTGGGCCTGGCCATGGTGCACGGCATCATCACCGGCCACGGCGGGCGCATCGAAGTCAGCTCGGTGCCTGGCCACGGCACGCTCTTCGAGATCCTTCTGCCCTGCGTCAACGCCGCGGCCGCGGCGCCCGCCGCCGCCGCTGCAGCAGCACTCGCAGCGCCCACCACCGCGGGCCAGGGTCAGCGCATCCTCTACCTGGACGATGACGAGGTGCTGCGCCTGACCGTCGAGGCCTTGCTGACGCGCCAGGGCTACCGCGTGCAGACGCATGACGACCCCGTCGCCGCGCTCGCAATCGTGGCCGCCGCGCCGGCCGATATCGACCTTGTCGTGACCGACTACAACATGCCCCGCATGTCCGGGCTGGAGGTGGCGCAGGCGGTGCGCGAGCTGCGCGCCGACCTGCCGGTGCTCATCCTCACCGGCCAGGCCAGCGAGACCTTGCGCAGCGCCAGCGCCGCACTGCCCGGCGTGGGCCTTTGCGCCAAGGAATTCGTCGCCGAGCAGTTGGGCTGGCGCGTCGCGGCCCTGCTCGCCGGGCGCCATTGACGAGGCATGTGTCGGCGCCGACACACAGCGGCAGCACGCCGGATACCGGACTGCGCCAGCATCCCGGCAGTACCGCCCCGGAGCCTGCCTTGCGCCATGTGCCTGCCCTCGCCCTCAGCCTCCTGCTCGCCACGTTGGGCCTGACCGCCCCTGCGCGCGCTGCGGCGGCCGACGAAGCCCGCGTCATCGTCAAGTTCAAGGCCCTGGGCCCGCTGATGCGCACCGGCCGCGAGCGCGGTGACCGCGGCCCGCAGCAGGCCGCCACGCTGGCCGGCAGGCACGCTTTGGGCCTGCGCGACGGCCGCATGATCGACGCGCGCAGCCAGGTGCTCTGGGGCGACGGCCAACTGACCTCGGCCGCGCTGGCGGCCCGGCTGGCCCAGGACGCCGACGTCGAATACGCCGTGCCGGATGAACGCCGCCACGCACTGGCGCTGCCCAACGACCCCCTGCTGCCCGCGGGTGCGAGCACGGCGCTGGCGGCGGGTCAGTGGTATCTGCAGCCGGCCGACGCGACGCTGGTGTCGGCCATCAACGCCGTGGGGGCCTGGGCCGTCACGACCGGGTCCGTCAGCCTCGTTGTCGCCGATGTCGACACCGGCGTCCTGGGCGCCCACCCCGACCTGACGAACAAGCTGCTGCCGGGCTACGACTTCGTCAGCTCGACCACCACCGCAGGCGATGGCGGTGGCCGCGACGCCGACGCCACCGACCCCGGCGACTGGACCACGGCCGGCCAGTGCGGCAGCGGCCAGAACGCCACTAACAGCAGCTGGCACGGCACCCAGACGGCCAGCCTCATCGGCGCGCAGACCAACAACGGCGTGGGCATGGCCTCGGTGGGCTACGACGTGAAGGTCCTGCCGGTGCGGGTGCTGGGCAAATGCGGCGGCAGCGACTCGGACATCATTGCCGGCATGCTATGGGCCGCGGGCCTGACCAGCGTGCCCACGGCCAACCCCAACCCTGCCAGGGTCATCAACCTCAGCCTGGGCGGCAGCGGCAACTGCAGTGCCGCCTACCAGGACGCCATCAACCAGCTCGTCGCGGCCAGCGTCACCATCGTCGTCGCGGCCGGCAACGAGGAAGGCCTGGCCGTGGGCGTGCCGGCCAACTGCGCGGGCGTCATCGCGGTGGCCGGCGTGCGCCATGTCGGCACCAAGGTCGGCTTCTCCAGCATCGGCCCCGAGGTCGCCATCGCCGCACCGGGCGGCAACTGCGTCAACACGACGGGCGCCTGCCTCTACCCCATCCTGACCGCCACCAACAGCGGCGCGACCACCGCCAGCGCGAGCGGCTACACCTACAGCAGCAGCGCCAACTACTCGGTCGGCACCAGCTTCGCCACGCCCATGGTGGCGGGCGCTGCGGCGCTGATGCTGTCGGCCAACCCGGCGCTGAAACCCGCGCAGATCAAGTCGCTGCTGCAGACCACGGCGCGCAGCTTTCCTGGCCAACCTTCAGGCAGCAACGTGCCGGTCTGCCATGCGCCGACGGCCGCCACGCAGGACGAGTGCTATTGCACCTCCTCCACCTGCGGAGCCGGCCTGTTGGACGTGGGCGCCGCCGTGGCCGCAGCCGCCAACGCCGCAACGCCGACGGCCGCCATCACCGCCAGCGCGACGACGGTGGCTGCGGGCGCCACGGTCAGCCTGGACGGCAGTGCGTCGACCGCACCCGGCACGCGCAGCATCACCGGCTGGCAATGGACGGTCACCAGCGGAGCCGCCGTCGCCAGCCTGGCCGGTGCGACCAACGCCGCCACGGCCAGCCTGAAGACCAGCGGCATAGGCCCCGTGACCGTGCTGCTGACCGTGACCGACAGCGCCGGCCAGCAGGCCACGCGCACGCAGACCATCACCGTCACCGCGCCTGCCGCGCCGAGCGTGGGCATCGTCGCCTCCGCCAGCGCCGTGGCCGCGGGCACGCCGGTCAGCCTCGACGGGGGCGGGAGCAAGGCGGCGAGCGGCTTCGCCATCGCTGGCTACCAGTGGAGCATCGCGCCGGCCAGCGGCAGCCCGGCCAACCTGGCCACGTTCACGTCCGCCACCAACGCCGCCACGGCCACCGTCGCCACGCTGGGCAGCGGCAGCGGCAGCTTCGTCGTCACGCTGACGGTGACCGACTCGCTGGGCCAGACCAGCAGCGCGAACACCACCGTCACGGTGACCGCGTTGGGCCCGACGGTCAGCCTGGGTGCGTCGGCGACGACAGTGACGGCGGGCAGCAACGTCAGCCTGGACAGCAACGGCTCCAGCGCCCCCGCCGGCCGCACGTTGACAGGCTACCAATGGAGCCTGAACGGCGGCAGCGGCATCGCGGCGCTCAGCGGCGCCACCACCGGCCCCACGGCCACCGTCACCACCAGCGCGGCCGGCAGCTTCACGGTGCAGCTGACACTGACTGACAGCGCGGGCGCGCAGGCCAGCCAGACGCAGACAATCACGGTGACGTCCGCAGCCACGACGACGAGCGCTGCCGGCAGTTCGGGCGGCGGCGGTGGCGGTGCGATGGCCTGGCTGTGGGCGCTGGCGCTGGCCGCGGCGGCGGCGCTGCTCAACCCGCAGCGGGCTCCACGGGCTCCACGGGCTCTACTGGCTCCACGCTGACGCTGACGTTGAGCTTGGCCACGCCGCCACCGCGCAGCACGCCGCGCAGCGGTGCCACGTCGGCGTAGTCGCGGCCCCAGGCGAGCGTGACGTGGTCCAGCCCCGCGGGCACGGCGTTGGTCGGGTCCAGCGCCAGCCAGCCCTGCTCAGGGCACCACAGCTCCACCCAAGCATGGGAGGCGTCGGCGCCGACCAGACGCGGCTGGCCCTCAGGCGGGCGCGTCAGCAGGTAGCCCGACACGTAACGCGCCGCCAGGCCCAGCGACCGGCAGGCCGCGATGAAAACATGGGCGAAGTCCTGGCAGACGCCGCTGCGCTGGGCCAGCGCGTCCACCGCGCGCGTGGCGACGGTAGTGCTGTGCGGGAGGTAGCGCAGGTTGGCGTGGATCTGGTGCATCAGCGACAGCCCGCCCGCCGCCAGCGTGCGGCCCGGCGAGAAGGCGCGTCGGGCATAGGACGCCAGCGTGGCATCCGGCGCGGCGTAGGTGGACGCCAGCGCGAACTCGTCGGCCTCCTGCAGCGTGCGGCCAGCGCGGTAGCGCAGGCCGGCTGCCACGGCCTCCCAAGACGGCCCACGGCCGGGCTCGGGCATCGGGCGGGCGCTGAGCTCGGCCTCGAAGCGGCTGTCGACGATGAGCCGCTCGTGCACGCGGGCATGGCCGAAGCTCAGGTGCCGGTTGCCCCAAGGGTCGCGGCGCAGGTGGCGCGCCAGCTCGGCGGCGTCCAGCTCCAGGCCCTCCACGCCCCAGCCATCGGGCAGTGGGTCGATATTGAGCCGCCACCCATGCACAGCCTGCCACGGTGTGCTGCGCGGCGCCAGGCAGGCGGCGTGGTGGGCCCACTCCACCGAGTCCTCGTAGGTGTACTCGGTGACATGGTGGACCGCCAGGCGAACGTCGCTCACCGCTGCACCCTTCGCGCAACGCGCTGTCCCGCCGAGCAAAAGCGAGCCCCTTCGTGCGGCCGTGCGGGGCTCATTGCCACACCCTCTGCTCGGCGCCGATGACGTGCGCGAAGTAGCGCTGGCTGATGAGGCTGGACAACTCGCCCGCCTGGGCCGCCGCGCGCCGCAGGTGGTCCACCAGCGCCGGCCCGGGCGCGCTCAGCTCGGCCAGCGGCCAGGCTTCGGGCACGGGCAGTCCGGCAGCGATATCAGCCGCCCAGCCGGGGTCGTGGCGGGCCAGCTTGGCGAAGCGATCGCGCAGCGTGCGTGCCACCCAGGCCAGCGAGCGCGGGTTGTCGGTGTCGTGCACCAGCAGGTGCAGCAGTGGTGGTGCCTCGCGGCGCGCCTGGAACTGGGCACGGTAGGTGATGGTGGAGTCGAACACGCCCAGCAGCAGCCCGAAGCCATCCTCGGTCAGCGCCAGGCCTTGCTCGAAACTCTCCGCCAGTACTTCCGCGTGGAAGGACAGGCGCTCGATCTGCCGGCCGATGGACAGCAGCCGCCAGCCGTCGTCGCGCGTCATGCGGTCGGTCTGCGCGCCGGTGATGGCAGCCAGGTGGGTGTCGGCCCGGGCCAGCACGTTAAGCACATCGGCCAGCGCGACGCTGGGGCCGGGGCGGTCCAGCACGGCTCGCAGGTGCTGCTCGAACTGCGCCGTGGTCTCGTGGATGAGCTTCCAGGCCTCCGGCGACAGGCGTTCGCGCAGCGCCTGGGCGCAGCTCTGCAGCGCGCGCAGATTCCAGCCCACGCTGGCGATGCCCGAGGCGGGCAGCAGCGACGTGAGCAGCGCGCGCTCGAAGCCGCGCGGATCGTCCTCGGCCCGCGGTGCATCGGCACCGACCAGGCCGTGACGGCGCGCCAGCGTGTCCAGCAGCGGCAGCATGGGCGGCGGCATAGCGCCGCGCTGCACCATGACGCTGGCCTCGATGACATGGCGGGCTAGGCGTGCGCTGTTCTCGGCGCGCTCGGTGTAGCGGCCCAGCCAGAACAGGTTCTCGGCGGCGCGGCTGGTCACAGTCCAGTGCACGTCGCGCAGGTCGGCGGCCTGCATGGGCTGGGACAGCAGCGTGGTCGGGTCAACCTCGCCGTCAGTCATGACCCAGGTGTCGGCGCTCAGAGACCCGCGCTGGATGGACAGCCACGCGTCGGCCAGCGGATCGCGGCGCGGCGCCACGCGGGTCAGACCGCCAGGCAAGACCTTCCAACCACCCTTGCCATCGGTCAGCGCAAAGACCCGAAGCACGGCCACGCGCGGCTCCAGCGCGCCGCGCGTCCACACAGGCTGCTTGGTAGGCTTGACGCGTGCCTGCAGCGTGTAGGCCGTGGGCTCTGCGTCGATGCGCTCGGCCAGCGCCCACAGCGCCTCGTCGCTGAGCTCGGCCGCCACGACGGGCGCGAAGCTGCGCGTGGTGCTGCTGGCCGAGAAGGTGGGCACGACGATGAACTCGGCAAGCCGCGGGCGCAGCGCGCGCCAGGCGCTCTCCTCGCCGCACCACCAGCTCTGGATGGCCGGCAGCGTGAGCTCCTCGCCCAGCAAGGCCTCGGCCACGCCGGGCCAGAAGGCCGTCAGGCCGGGGCTTTCCAGCCAGCCCGAGCCAGGCGCGTTGGCCAGGATGACCTCGCCGGCACGCACGGCCTGCAGCAGCCCCGGCACACCCAGGATGGAGTCGGGGCGCAGCTCCAGCGGGTCCAGCCAGGTGTCGTCCACACGGCGCAGCAGCACATGCACCCGCTCCAGCCCGGCAAGCGTCTTGAGATAGACCTTGTCGGCGCGCACGGTCAGGTCGGCGCCC
>JACPYV010000148.1 GCA_016195825.1 Burkholderiales bacterium
GTCGTGCGGGCCGGGGCTGGCGTCCGGGTGGCCCTGGAAGCTGAAGGCCGGCTTGTCGGTGCGGGCGATACCCTGCAGCGGGCCGTCGAACAGGCTGATATGCGTGGCACGCAGGTTGGCCGGCAGCGTGTCGGCGTCGACCGCAAAGCCGTGGTTCTGGCTGGTGATGCCCACGCGGCCGCTGTCCAGGTCCTTGACCGGATGGTTGGCGCCGTGGTGGCCGAATTTCATCTTGAAGGTCTTGGCGCCGGATGCGAGCGCCAGGATCTGGTGGCCCAGGCAGATGCCAAAGACCGGGATCCCCGACTCGATCAGTTGCGCCGTGGCCTTGATCGCGTAGTCGCAGGGCTCCGGGTCGCCGGGGCCGTTGGACAGGAATACGCCGTCCGGCTCCAGGTCGAACACCGCGCTCGCGGGCGTCTGCGCCGGCACGACGGTGACCTTGCAGCCGCGCTCGGCCAACATGCGCAGGATGTTGAGCTTGACGCCGAAGTCGTAGGCGACCACGTGGAACTTGGGCGCGGCCTGTTCGCCGTAGCCGCCGTCCAACTTCCACTCGGTCTGTGTCCAGGTTTCGCTTTGCGTGCGGCTGACGACCTTGGCCAGGTCCAGGCCGGCCATCGACGGGGCAGCCTTGGCCTGCGCCACGGCGTCGTCGATGTGTGTCTGCGTCAGGGTCACACCCTCGGGCAGCGCCAGGATGCAGCCGTTCTGCGCACCCTGGGTTCGCAGAACGCGCGTCAGGCGACGGGTGTCGAGCCCGGCGATAGCGACCGTGCCCTGCTCGCGCAGGTAGGCGTCCAACGTCTTGTCGGAGCGGAAGTTGGATGCGCGCAGCGGCAGGTCCTTGATGACCAGACCGGCGGCGAAGACCTTGGACGCCTCGACGTCCTCGCTGCTGATGCCGTAGCTGCCGATGTGCGGATACGTCAGCGTGACGATCTGGCGGCAGTAGCTCGGGTCGGTCAGGATTTCCTGGTACCCGGACAGCGCGGTGTTGAACACCACTTCACCGACCGTCTGGCCTGCGCTGCCGATGGACTGGCCTCGGAACACTGTCCCATCCGCCAGAGCCAGGATTGCTTGAGGGGGATGGAGCAGGTCAGTCAGCACAAGGGTCTCCGCAAATGGGGCGCGTGCCCAGCATCAACCCGTCCGAGGACGGATCAACTTGGAGAAACCGAGGGGTTTTTCGCCGGGCAGCAGGTTGGTTCAGGTAAACCCATCGAGTATAGCCGACTGGGGTAAGTACGGAGACTTCGTGACCATCTCGCGACGGCTTCGTGACGCCTCAAAGCACCCCTCAAAGTGCGGCAATGCCGGCGCGCGCGATCTCGACGTCTTCGCTGGACTTCACGCCACTGACGCCCACCGCGCCGACCACCTGGCCATCGACCAGGACGGGCACGCCGCCCTCCAGCAGCCCTTGCAGCCCCGGCGCACTGAGGAACGACGCGCGGCCCTGGTTGATCATGTCCTCGTAGACCTTGCTCTCGCGCCGGCCCAGTGCGGCCGTCTGCGCCTTGGCGGGGGCGATCTGCGCGGAGATCGGTGCGGCGCCGTCCAGCCGCTGCAGCCACAGCAGGTGGCCACCTGCGTCGACGATGGCAATGCTGACAGCCCAGCTGTGCTGGCGGGCGTGCGCTTCGGCGGCGGCGGCAATGCGCTTGACGTCTTCGAGTTCGAGGTGAGATTGCTGCTTCATGGTCTTGATTTCCCAGTGAGGCTCCCAATGTAGCGGGCTCGTGCGACCCTAGAATCCGCACGGTTTCCATTTGCTCCCGGAGGATCGTCATGAACGAAAGTCTGCAAAACCAATTCGGCTACGGCGGCCAAGCGCTCGCCGCCGACCGCCAGCGCGTGCTGCGCAACACCTACTGGCTGCTGGCGTTGTCGCTGGTGCCCACGGTGCTGGGCGCCTGGATCGGCGTTGCAACCGGCCTGTTCCAGTTGATGAGCCCTGGCGTCAGCATGGCCGTGTTCTTCATCGGCGCATTCGGCCTGATGTTTCTCGTCGAGAAGACCAAGGACAGCGCCGCCGGCGTCGCCTCCCTGCTCGGTTTCACGTTCTTCATGGGCCTGATGCTGTCGCGGCTGATCGGCTATGTGCTGGGCTACAAGAACGGCACGTCGCTGGTCATGACGGCTTTCGGCGGCACGGCAGCGGTCTTCTTCGCGATGGCCAGCCTGGCCACCGTCATCAAGCGCGATCTGTCCTTCATGGGCAAGTTCCTGGTCGTCGGCGCCGTCGTGCTGATGGTCGCCGGCATCGCCAACTTCTTCCTGCAGTCCTCGGCGCTGATGCTGACCATCCTCGTGATGATGCTGGGCGTGTTCTCGGCCTTCATGCTGTACGACATCAAGCGCGTCATTGACGGCGGCGAGGCCAACTACATCACCGCCACGCTGGCCATCTACCTAGACCTCTACAACGTGTTCCAGAGCCTGCTGTCCCTGCTGGGCATCTTCGGCGGCGACCGCGACTGATTGCCCACCCGAAGGCGCTTCGTGCCTCCCCTCAAGGGGCTGAGCCCGGCCGCAAACAGTCCTGACGACTGTTTGCGCTTGGCGAAGGACAAGGCCTCTGGCCTTGGTAGCCGCCAGTGGCCCGGCAAAAGCCGGCTTCACGGCGGCAACTCGATGAAGGAGCCCGCTGGCGCGGCTCCTTTTTTTATTGTGCAGCCGGCTTGTAGTTCTTTAGCACGAACGGCGCACTGAGTACGACCGGCTGGCCCAATTGGCCCAACTGCAAGGCCAGGTTGACCGAGCCGCCCCCAAAACTCTCGGCCGCCACCCCGCTGATGGCGACAGCCTCCAGCTTGCTGGTCAGCGTCACCGAGCCCGGCACGACAGCCGTGTAGGGCGGCGAGCCCAGTTGCAGCAGCATAGGCACGATAGCCTTGGCCTTGACGTCCTCGGTGTCCAGCCGCGCCCAGAGAATGACCTGCAGCTTGTCGCCCTTCTTGATGTCGCCGTGCAGGGGTGCGACGGCACCGATGTCCCAGGGATTGGCCTTGGCCGACTGCAAGGCTACGCGCAGGCAGACCTTGCCGGTCGCGGCACAAGGCGTCTGCTGCGTGGACTGGCCGTCGCCATAAACGGACCAGGTCGAGACCCGCGGCGTGTTGATCAGATAGTCCAGCGCCGGGTCCGTCGTCCTTGGCGGAGCGGCTGCGGCGGCCTTGTCGGGCACCAGCGCGCCAAGAATGGGCCTGACCCAGCCGTCGGCCTTCATGTCCCAGAGCACGAAGTCCGAGTCGAACTGCCAATACGACCAGCCGAAGCCACGCGTCTCGGCGGCGCGGGCCACGGCCGCCGTCCAGGCCACGCGCTGGGCCATGCCAGCACTCTCCAGCGCACCGAACTCGCCAAGCAGGATGGGCCGCTTCGTGCGCTCGGCCCAGGCCTTCACCTTGTCAAAGTCCTTCTGCAGACGCTCCTGGTCGGCGGCCGAGCCCCAGGTCACGCCGGACAAGTCCTTGAACTGCGGCGTCCACGACGCGCCCTGGTGCGTGAACTCCATGGGCGTGTAGTAGTGGAAGGTCACGATGAGCTGGCGGTCGGCCTCCGGCAGACGCAGGCTGTCCAGTTGGTCCAGCGAGTTCCAGAACTTCGGGCCAACGATGACGCGCCGGGTCGGGTTGGACTCGCGAATGACGGCCAGGTTCTCGGCCAGCATGTCGTTCCAGATCACGTCGGCTGCCCCGTTGGGCTCGTTCAGGATTTCGAAGACGACGGCATCCGGCGCCCCCCGGAAGCGGGTTGCGATCTGGCGCCAGAACGCCTTGAGCTGGGCGCGGCAGGCCTCGGTTTCCTTGGCGCACTCGTTGAAGTTGTGCTCGTCGAGGATGACTTGCAGCCCTGCTTTCAGGCCGGCGTCGACCAGCTCGTCCAACTGCTTTAGCCACTGCGGCGACAACCGGTACTCGGCATCCATGTGGGAGAAGGCATGCAGGTTCATGCGCACATGGTCGAAGCCACCCGCGCGAATGGCCTGCATGTGGCGCACCTGGAAGCGCGCCTTGGACGGCTCGCTCCAGATCGGGTCGTAGCCGACGATGTTGACGCCGCGCTTCAGCGCGGCCGGCGCTGCGGCGCCATCGGTCTGGGCATGCAAGGAGCCGGCCAAGCCCAGGGCCAGCGAAGCCAGCCCCAACAGTCGCGCGAACTTGAATCGGATGAGCATGGGCGGCCTTGTCTCCAGATTGTTGATGGACAGATAAACAAACTAAACAATTTTGTTTATCTATTTTGTCCACTCAGCTGGATTCAGCACCCCGGACTTACGCGGAGACGCGCAGCCCCACATCGGCGGCGCGCTCGTGCGCGGCCGCCGAAGGTCCACGACGCTGGCTTCAGCGCTCGAAAACGGCGATCGATTCGACGTGGGCCGTGTGCGGGAACATGTTGACCGCACTCGCCGCGGTGCAGCGGTAGCCGGCCACGTTGACCAGCAGGCCGGCATCGCGAGCCAGCGTTGCGGGGTTGCAGCTCACGTAGACGATGCGCCTGGGCGGCATCCAGCCGGGCGCCAGGGCGGGGTCCTGCGCAATGTCGGCCACCGCCTTGGCCAGCGCGAAGGCCCCCTCGCGCGGCGGATCGATGAGCCAGCGGTCGGCATGGCCATCGGCGGCCAGCAACTCCGGCGTCATCTCGAACAGGTTGCGCGCGACGAAGCTCGCCTTGTGCGCCAGCCCGTTGGCCGCGGCGTTCTCGCGTGAGCGCTGCACCAGCGTCTCGCTGCCCTCGATGCCCAGCACCTCGCGCGCCTTGGTCGCCAGCGGCAGCGTGAAGTTGCCAAGACCGCAGAACCAGTCGATGACGCGCTCGTCCGGCTGCACATCCAGCAGCCGCAGCGCACGACCCACGAGCGCGTTGTTGATGTGCGGATTGACCTGCGTGAAGTCGGTGGGCTTGAACGGCATGGTCACGCCGAACTCGGGCAGGCGGTAAGCCAACTGAGGGCCGCCCTCATCCAGCAGCTTGACCGTGTCCGGCCCCTTGGCCTGCAGCCACCACTGAACGCCGTGCTGGGCGGCGAACGCGCGCAGCAGCGCCAGGTCATCGTCCGGCAGCGGGTTCAGGTGGCGCAGCACCAGCGCAATGACCTCGTCGCCCATGGCCAACTCGATCTGCGGCAGGCGGTCGCGCTCGGCCATGGCCGCGATCAGCTCGCGCAACGGCATCAACATGTCGCTGACCACCTTGGGCACGACCTTGCAAACTTGCATGTCGGCGACGTAGCGGCTCTTGCGCTCATGGAAGCCGATCAGCACAACGCCCTTCTTCTGCACATAGCGGACCGAAAAGCGGGCGCGATACCGGTAGCCCCAGGTCGGGCCCTCGATGGGCCGCAGCAAAACTTCGGCCTTGACCTTGCCGAGATGCCAGAGCTGGTCTTCGACGACGCGCTGCTTGACCGCCACCTGTGCCCCAGCCTGCAAATGCTGCATCTTGCAGCCGCCACAGGCGCCGGCATGCAGGCCGAAATGCGGGCAGCCCGGCGTCACGCGCAGCGGGCTTTCCTTCCTGATCTCGGTGAGCTGGCCTTGCTCCCAGTTGTTCTTGCGGCGCGCGATCTGCGCTTTCACGATCTCGCCCGGCAAGGCGCCATCGATGAACACCACCTTGCCCTCGGCGTTGTGCGCCACGCCCTGCGCCTCAAGTTCGAGGCTTTCGACCTTGAGCCAATCCGTCGTCTGATTCATAGGGGCGGGATTGTCACTTAAGCCCCTCGTCCGCCGACTACGGCGGCCGATCCCCCAAGGGGATGCGGTCCGGCGAGGGGCAGCCCGTCGCTCGGCCCGCGCAGCGGCTCAGCTCTAGAAGATGCTGTCCCGATCTACCCCGTGGCGCATCATGTTGCGCTTGAGCTTGGCCAGAGCCTCGATCTGGATCTGCCGGATGCGCTCGCGAGTCAGCTTCAGTCGGATGGCCAGCACGTCCAGCGTCTCCGGCTCGCGGTCGGAAAGGCCGTAGCGGCCGGACAGCACCTCACGCTCACGATCATTCAGGCTCGCGAGACCGTGCTGAAGGAGTTCCTCGACCTCGTGCGACAGGCGCAGGCCCATGGGATCGATGGCCTGGTCGTCGGCGACCAGATCGAGCATGGACTCGCCACCCTCGCCATTGCGGTCCACCGGCGAGTCCAGCGAGCTGGGCAGCTCGGCGTAGGCCAGCAGCTCAGCCACTTCTTCGACCGGCCGGCCCAGCGCCTGGGCCACATCCTCGGCGCGCACGCGGCCTTCCGCACCGTTGGCACTCTGCAGCGCCTCCAGCGCACGGCGTGCCTTCAGGACCTGGTTGAGCTCGCGCACGATGTGCACCGGCAGGCGCACGAGGCGGGCCTGGTGCATCAGTGCGCGTTCGATGCTTTGCCGGATCCACCAGCTCGAATAGGTCGAGAAACGAAAGCCGCGCTCGGGCTCGAACTTGCCGATGGCGTGCATCAGCCCGAGGTTGCCCTCCTCGATGAGGTCGCTCATCGGCAGGCCGCGGCCCAAATAGTTCTTGGCGATGCTGACGACCAAGCGCAGGTTGTGCTCGATCATGGCCTGGCGGGCATCGAAGTCACCGGCCCGCGCGGCCTGGGCCGTGTCGAACTCCTGCTGCGGTGTCAGCAGGGGCGTGCGGCGAATGTCGCGCAGATAGGCCTTCAACGCGTTGCCGACTTCGACATCGTCGCCCGCGCTTCGCAGCACGCGCGCGTCATCGTCCGGTGCGTCGGGGCCAGGTTCCGGCTCGCTGTGGCCGTTCAGCGCAGACAGCATGACGGCGGGCTCGTGCGCCGCACCATCATGGCCATTGGAGGATTTGGGCACAGCGCGCTTCATGACGTGTTCGCTGGCCCAGGTTGGTTTCGCTAACCGGCTTTCTCAGCGGGCTGGCAACAGCTTCGCGGGGTCGACGGGCTTGCCGAGCTTGCGCACTTCGAAGTGCAGCTTGACGGTGTCACTCTCGGTGGAGCCCATCTCGGCAATCCTCTGACCTTTGCGTACGACTTGGTCCTGCTCGACCAGCATCGCCCGGTTGTGGGCATACGCCGTCAGGTAGGTGTTGTTGTGCTTGATGATGACCAAGTTGCCGTAGCCGCGCAACCCCGAACCCGCGTAAACCACGCGACCGTCGGCGACGGCGAGAACCGGGTCGCCCGGTTTGCCGGCGAAGTCCAGGCCCTTGTTGCGCTGCTCGTCGAATCCGGCACTGACCGACTGCGTGACGGGCCAGCCCCAGGCCAGCGCGTCTTCGTCCGACGATGCCGCAGGCGTGCCGGTGGCCGCCGACGACGACGCTGCAGCCGGCGAGCTGGCCGCAGCCACAGGCGGCTTCGCATCCAGAGGGCGGGACTCGACCTTGGGCGCCGCCGCGACCGGCTTGGCTGTCACGGCCCCCGCGTCGACACCCGGGGGCACGACGCGCAGCACCTGCCCCACCTCAATGCGGTTCGGGTTCTCCAGGCTGTTCCATTTCGCCACGTCGCGCCAGCTCTGCCCGTTGTCCAGTGCGATGCGGATCAGCGCGTCGCCAGGCTTGACGGTGTAGTAGCCAGGCTTACCGGCGTTCTCAGAACCCGGCGGGGGTTTCACGTCAGGGGCTGAGGCTGCCGAAGCTGCCGACGCAGGCACCGCTGGAGCAACCGCCTTGGGTTGCTGCGGGTTACGGTCCTCTACTGGCGCACGATGCAGCGAAGTGCCGCAGGCGCTGAGCAGCAGCGAGGAAGAGATGACGAGGAATAGATGGCGCAGGCTTGAGGGCATCGTGTGGCTGTGCACGTTGAAAGGCCGCCCCGATTGTGTGGCGCGGTGCGCCAGCGGCCTGGTCAGACGACGCCGGATTTTAGGGGGACGAAGAGCACGGCCTCGTGCTCGCTGCGCACCCAGCGGCTGACACCGCCTTCGACGACGTGATCCAACACCATCAGCACCTGGCCCCGGCCACGCGCTGCGGTCGGCGCCACAAGCCGCCCGCCGGGGGCGAGTTGCTCGGTCCAGGCCGGCGGAATGTCCTCGCCGCCGGCGGTCGCGATGATGCTGTCGAAGGGCCCGCTGGCCGCATGGCCGATGCGGCCGTCGCCCCAGACCAGGCGCGGCTGACGCGGCAACGCGACGCGCGGCAGATTGGCCTTGGCCTTGTCGTGCAGGCCCTGCAGCCGCTCGATGGACGTGACCTGGCGCGCCAGCATCGCGATGACGGCTGCCTGGTAGCCGCAGCCGGTGCCGATCTCCAGCACGCGCCCGAGCGAGCCGCGCTGGCGCGCACCGGCGCCCGCCATCAGCAAGCCCAGCATGTGAGCCACGACCGAGGGTTTGGAGATGGTCTGGCCGTGGCCAATGGGCAGGGCCGTGTCTTCGTAGGCCTGGGCCGCCAGGGCGGTGTCGACGAACTCATGGCGCGGCACGGCGGCCATCGCGGTCAGCACACGCTCGTCGAACTTGCCCTCGGCACGCAGCCGGTCGACCATGCGTTGGCGCACGGCACCGCCGTCCAGCCCCGTGCCGCTGGGCCGCGCCAACCGGGCCGCGTCCACCGTGGCCTGTTGCAGGTGGCGCTGCGGCATCAGCAGCTCACGCTGCGGCGCTGCAGCCGACTTCAGCGACGCAGGAAAGCGCTTGGCCGTCGACATTCAGAGCCCCAGGCGCTGAGCCCAGGCGCCCAGCGACGCATGTTCGGTCAGGTCCACCTGCAGCGGCGTGATGGACACAGCGCCATTGGCGGTCGCGTGAAAGTCCGTGCCCTCGCCCGCATCCCTGGCGTCGCCGGCCGGGCCGATCCAGTAGATGGTCTCGCCGCGCGGGTTGACCTGCTCGATGATGCCCTCGCTGGCGTGGCGGCGGCCCAGGCGCGTGATCTTGCGCGGCAACGTGGCGGCATCGGCCCGGTTGGGGATGTTGACGTTGAGCAGGAAGCCCTGGCCCAGCCCCCCGGCGATTACCTGCTCCACGATGCTGCGCGCCGTGCGGGCAGCGGCCTCCAGTTCGACCCAGCCCTTCTCGGCCTGAGAGAAGGCAATGGAGGGGATGCCGAACAGGTAGCCCTCTGTGGCGGCAGCAACCATGCCGGAGTACAGCGTGTCGTCGCCCATGTTGGCGCCGTTGTTGATGCCGGACAGCACCAGGTCGGGCCGGTAGCCCAGCAGGCCGGTCAACGCGAGGTGGACGCCGTCCGACGGCGTGCCGCTGACATAGCGGAAGCCGTTGGCGGCTCGGTGCACGTTTAGCGGGCGGTTCAGCGTCAGCGAGTTCGAGGTGCCGCTGGCGTTCTGCTCGGGTGCGATCACGTCGATCTCACCGAGGCCCTGGCAGGCTTGTACGAGGGCCGCGAGGCCGGGGGCGAGGTAGCCGTCGTCGTTGGAAATCAGAATGCGCATGGTTGCCAATTGTAGGGAGGGCGTCACCTGCGAGACCGGTTGTAACCCGCGTGATTCCTATCATGACCGATTGATGAGAAAGCGCGGGGCATCCCAGGCTTTCTAGCGCCCCATGGGGCACCAATCAACAAGGAGACAACGATGAAGGCATGGCTGTGCGATAACCCGGTGGGCGTCGAGGCGCTGCAATGGCGCGAACTTCCCGCCCCCGTGCTGGGCGCGGGCCAGATCCGCGTGCAGATCAAGGCGGCGAGCCTGAACTTCCCTGATCTGCTCATCGTGCAGAACAAGTACCAGATGAAGCCGCCGCTGCCCTTCATCCCGGGCACGGAGTTCTCCGGCGTCGTCAGCGAGGTGGGTGAAGGCGTCAAGGGCTTTGTCGTCGGCCAGCGCGTCGCGGCCTTCGGCGGCCTGGGTGGCTTTGCGACCGAGGTCTGCATTCCCGCCGTGCTGGCCATGCCGCTGCCTGACGCCTTCAGCTTCGAGGACGCCGCCGCCTTCATCTGCACCTATGCCACCAGCCACCACGCGCTGATGGACCGCGCGGCGCTGCAGGCCGGCGAGACCGTGCTCATCCTCGGCGCGGCCGGTGGTGTCGGCACGGCGGCCATCCAGATTGCCAAGGCGGCAGGCGCCCGCGTCATCGCCGCGGCCGGCAGCGACGCCAAGTGCCAGGCCTGCAAGGCGATGGGCGCCGACGCGACCATCAACTACGCCACGCAGAACCTGCGTGACGAGCTGAAGACGCTGACCGAGGGCAAGGGTCCCGACGTCATCTACGACCCGGTCGGCGGCGACCTGGCTGAGGCCGCCTTCCGCTCCATCGCCTGGCGCGGCCGCTACCTGGTCATCGGCTTTGCGCAGGGCGCCATCCCCGCGCTGCCGCTGAACCTGGCGCTGCTGAAGGGTGCGTCACTGGTGGGCGTGTTTTGGGGCGAGTTCGCCAAGCGCGAGCCGGGCCGCAACGCCAGGATGCTGGGCGAGCTGGCGGCCTGGTACGCCGCCGGCAAGATCAAGCCGGTGCTGGACCGCGTGCTGCCGCTGGAGCAACTGCCGGCCGCCTTCGCGCGCATGGCGGCCCGCGAGGTCGTCGGCAAGCTGGTTCTTACCCACGCTTGAAGCCTGAAACGGGGGCTTGCCCCCCGCAGTCTCGCCCGGTGGCGGCAGGACGCCTGCGCTACATTCGGCGGTCGAATCGACAGCCGCTGCCTCCCCCCGCCATGACCGTCAAAGTCCTCATCATCGAAGACAACCCCGTTGCCCGCAGCTTCCTGTGCCGCGTGGTGCGCGAGAGCTTCAGCGACGCGATGGAGATCACCGAGGTCGGCGATCTCGAGAACGCCCGCCGCCAGGTAGCCAAGTTCGGCGGCACCGGCCAGGACAGCGCCTTCAAGCTCATCCTCGTGGACCTGGAGCTACCCGACGGCAACGGTATGGAATTCCTGACCGAGCTGGTCGGCTCCAGTGCGATCAAGATCGTCACGACGCTGTACTCCGACGACGACCACCTCTTCCCGGCCCTGCAATGCGGTGCCGATGGCTATCTGCTGAAGGAAGACCGCTTCGAGGTGCTCGTGGAGGAGTTGCAGCGCATCGTGCGCGGCCAGCCGCCGCTGTCGCCGGCCATCGCGCGCCGGCTGCTGTCGCACTTCCGCCCCGCCTCGGGCGAAAGCGGCACGATGCCGCTGAACTCCGGCTTCGGCTCGCTGTCGTCGTCGCACGCGCCATTCGCCAGCAGCCGCAGCGTTGCGTTGGATCCACCGCCCGAATGGGAGCGTCTCACGCCGCGCGAGAGCGAAGTACTGACCTACCTGAGCAAGGGCTTCACGATCAAGGAGATCGCGAACCTGATGGGCATCAAGTGGTTCACCGTCAACGACCACATCAAGAGCATTTACAAGAAGCTGAACGTGTCCAGCCGCGCCGAGGCCGCCGTGCTGGCGTCAAAGCAGGGCCTGGTCTAACCAGCGCTGCATCAGCCGCGTCAGCGCGGCTTTCAGACCTTCGGCCTCGCGTGCCATCGCGGCGCGCAACTCGCCCGGCGCAATACCGGCTTGCGCCAGTTCGTCGATGTGCCCGACCAGCCACTGCTCGAAGCGGGCCGGGTCGACCTCTGGATGGCATTGCAGGCCCATTGCGCGTTCGTGGGGCGCGAACGCCTGGTGAGCACAGGCGGCCGTCGTCGCCAGCGACACGGTGCCGGCCGGCAGCTCGAACTGGTCACCATGCCAGTGCAGCACCGGCTGGCCGCGCAGCTCTTGCAGCACCGTGCCCTGGCCAGCCGCGGTCAGCGTCAACGGCGAAAAGCCGATTTCCTTGACGCCCATGGGGCCGACCCGCGCGCCCAACGCCCGCGCCACCAGCTGGGCGCCCAGGCAGATGCCCAGCAGCGGCTGACGGGCCGCCAGACGCCGGCGGATCAGCCCGACCTCCTCGATCAGCCAGGGGAAGCGCGCCTCGTCTTCGGCACCGATTGGCCCGCCCAGCACGACGAGCAGGTCCACTCGACTCAGGTCGATGGCGGCGAAATCGTCGACCCCAGCGTCGTGATACCGGACCTCGAAGCCGCGCCCGCGCAGCAAAGGCTCAATGAGGCCCAGGTCTTCGAAGGCGAGGTGGCGCAGCGCAAGGGCAGTTCTCATGGGTGACATCATCGCTGCGCCAGCTCGGGGATCAGCCTGCCGAACGCAGCTTCACGCCAGGGAAATCCACCGGCACCGCGAACGCGACATTCACGTAGTTGGTGAACAGGTTCAATGCCACATGGGCCAGGATCTCGACGATCTGGCCGTCACCGAAGCCAGCCTCACGCAGCGCCGCGACGTCGGCGTCGCCCACCTGGCCGCGCTGCTCGACCAGTTTCAGCGCAAAGCGCAGCGCGGCAGCGGTGGCCGGATCGGCTGATTCGCCTGCCTGCGCCGCGCTCATCTCGGCGCTCGATGCACCGGCTTTGCGACCCAACGCCGAGTGCGCGGCCAGGCAGTATTCGCAGCGATTGCGGTCAGCCACGGCGACGGCGATCTGTTCACCCAGCTTGGCGGGGATGGCGCCGCCGCCCAGCGCGCCGAAGAAGCCCCACATCGCCTGCAGCGCAGACGGCGAGTTGGCAACGGCGCGGAACATGTTGGGCGTCGTGCCAAAGGCGCCGTGGACGGCGTCCAGCACCGCGCGGCTGGCGGCCGGCGTGTCGGTGGCGGAAACGAGGGGCATGCGAGGAGCGAGAGCGTTCATGGGTCACCTTTCGGGTGCGGTGGATGAAGGCCTCCACTGTGCCGCCCATGACGGAACGAAAGGTATCATTTCGTCTTACATTCAATCCAATTCGTCCCATGACCGACCCCGCCCCGCTGGACCGCCTCAGCCCGCTGTTCGAACGCCTGCGGGTGCGCGCCAGCCTTTTCCACACGGGGCCGCTGTGCGGCGTGACGCACTTCGACGCCCGGCCAGGCCGCGGCTTCCTGCATGTGATGCGCAGAGGCACGATGGAAGTGCGACACGCCGCCAGCACGGGCCTGGTGGATCGCCTCATGGTCAGCGAGCCCAGCCTGGTCTTCTACCCGCGCCCCCTGGCGCACGACTTCCACCACGCACCGGCGGAGGGCGCCGACTTCGTCTGCGCGACGCTGGACTTCGACCAGGGCGAGGATCACCCGCTGGTGCAGGCGCTGCCGCCGCTGATCGTGCTGCCGCTGGCCCAGGTGGAGGGCATTGCGGCGACGCTGGCGCTGCTGTTCGGCGAGGCCGAGCGCGTGCGCTGCGGCCAGCGCCTGCTGGCAGACCGGCTGTTCGAGGTGTTGCTGCTGCAACTGCTGCGCTGGATGCTGGACCAGCGCGACGCGCCGCTGCCGCTGGGCCTGCTGCGCGGCCTGGCCGACCCGCGGCTGGCCCGCGCACTGACCGCCTTGCACGCCCGGCCTGGCGAAGGCTGGCCCCTGGAGCGCATGGCCTTGGAAGCCGGCATGTCGCGCAGCCGCTTTGCCGAGGCCTTTCGCGGTGCGGTCGGGCAGACGCCGGCCGACTACCTCGCCGGCTGGCGCCTCACCATCGCACGCGGCGGGCTTCGTGCCGGAAAGCCGATTAAGCAGCTGGCTGCCGAGCTGGGCTATGCCAACGCATCGGCGCTGAGCCGGCTGTTCGCACAGCGGCATGCCGGGTTGTCGCCCCGGGCCTGGCTGCAGCAGGGTTAAAGTGCCAGCCATGCGTCGCCCCGGCCGCTTCCTCGTCCTCTGCCTGCTGCTCATGCTGCTGCCTCTGCGCAGCCTGCTCGCGGCTGGTCAGCTGGGCTGCGAGCCTCTGCCGGTGCCGACGCAGGAACAGCACGCCGGCCACGAGCATCACGCCGAGCATGGCGATGTCCATGACCACGTGGCCAAGCCCTGCAAGCTCTGTGCACCCTGCTGCCTGGCTGCTGCGCCGCCGCCGGTGCTGGCCGTGAGTGCCGCGCCCGTGGCCCCTGCCGCACGCGTCGCCACGGCGCCTGCCCAGGCCTGGGCGAGCATCGTGCCACCGCTGCCCGACCCACCTCCCCGGGCCTGAGCCTTTCTCCTCGCAGTTCCCCACCGCCACGCTGGCGGGTGGGGCTCTACTCCTGCCTAGAGAGGCTCCCATGCCCCTTGCCCTGCCCATTGCGGCGCTGTTGCTCCTGCTTGGCGCCAACGCCGTCGCGCAGCCCCGCCCCGACCCGCTGAACGCGCGCGCGCCCGTGCCGCCCGTCGTGCACAAACCCGTGCTGCCCAGGCCGGCAGACGATCCACCACCCGCCGACTGGCGCGCCGCCAACGAACACGTGTCCCGCGTCGGGGGCTGGCGCACCTACGCACGCGAGAAGCTGCCGGAGGCACCGCGATGAACCACTGGCTGATCACCGGCCTCGCCGCGACCCTGGCCTTGACCGGCTGCGCGAGCGTCGACTCCGGCGCCCAGCTCGGCGAGGTCAACCGCCTGACGCAGGCCCACACGGGCCAGGCGCTGGCGCTGGAGCCGCTCTCGGTACAACAGCTGGCGGACGCGCTGCGCGAGCCGCTGTCTGCCGACGCCGCCGTGCAGCTGGCGCTGAAGAACAGCCGCGGCCTGCAGGTGCGCCTGGCTCGGCTGCAGGTGACGGCGGCCGAGGTCACCCAGGCCGGCCGCCTGCCCAACCCGGGCTTTCGCTTCAGCCGGCTCACGCGCGGCAGCGAGGTCGAGCTGGAGCGCGGCTGGCACATCGACCTGGCCCGGCTGCTGACGCTGCCGCTGGTGCGCACCGCCGAGCAGCGGCGGCTGCAGGCCGGGCAGAACGAAGCCGCTGCCGACGTGCTGGCACTGGCTGCCGACACTCGCCGCGCCTGGGTCCGCGCCGTTGCCGCCGAAGAGACGCTGCGCTACCGCCGCCAGGTCGTCGAGGCCGCAGACGCCGGGGCCGAGCTGGCCCGGCGAATGCAAGCGGTCGGCAACTTCAATGCGTTGACGCGGGCACGCGAACAAGGCTTCTCGGCCGAGGCACGGCTGGCGCTGGCGCGCGCCGAGGCGCAGCATTTGGCAGCGCGTGAGCGGCTGGTTCGCTTGCTGGGCCTGTGGGGCGAAGACGCCATCGCGCTGCGCCTACCCGAGCGCCTGCCAGACCTGCCCGCATCACCGCGCGAGCAGCCCGATGTCGAAGAGCTGGCCCTGTCGCAACGCCTGGATGTGCAGGCCGCACGCCTGGTGCTGGAGCAAGCCGGCAGGCAGGCCGAGCTGGCCCGCACGACGCGCTGGGTGTCGATGCTGGAACTGGGCACGGTGCGCAACTCGTCCAACGAGGCGCCGACGCAGCGCGGCTGGGAGGTCGCGCTGGAGCTACCGCTGTGGGGCCCCGACCCGCTGCCACGCGCCGACGCGCTGGCCGCGCAGGCTGCGCACGAGGCCGCCGACACGGCCATACGCGCACGCTCCGAGGTGCGCGAGGCCTACGGCCTGTACCGCAGCGCCCACGACATTGCGCGCCAGCACCGCGACGAGCTGCTGCCGCTGGCGCGGCGCATCTCCGACGAGCAGCTGCTGCGCTACAACGGCATGCTGATCGGCGTGTTCGAGCTGCTGGCCGATGCGCGCGCCCAGGTCGCCGCCGTCGGCGCCGCGCAAGACGCGTTGCGCGACTTCTGGCTGGCCCAGGCCGACCTCGACCAGGCGTTGCTCGGCCGCGCGACGCCGGCGCTGCCCGAGGCCGGTACCGCGCCCACAGCCGCCACCGCGGCGGCCCACTGAATCCCGAGGACCCTATGTTCAATCGACGTTCCCTGCTCGCGGGCTCGACCCTGGCTTCGCTGGCGGCGGTCTCGAAGGCGGCCATGGCCGCCCTACCCGAGCCCGTTACGCAGACCTCGCCCGACACCCAGGCCCCGCTCGTCCCGCCCAACGGGCGGCCCTACAACCCCGTCGTCACGCTGAACGGCTGGACCGCCCCCTGGCGCATGAAGGACGGCGTCAAGGAATTCCACCTCGTCGCCGAGCCCGTGGTGCGCGAAATGGCGCCTGGCTTCAAGGCCCACCTGTGGGGCTACAACGGCCAGAGCCCCGGACCTACCATCGAGGTCGTCGAGGGAGACCGCGTGCGCATCTACGTGACCAATCGGCTGCCCGAGGTCACCAGCATGCACTGGCACGGCCAGCGCCTGCCCAACGGCATGGACGGGGTGACCGGCTTGACGCAGCCGCCCATCCCACCGGGCAAGACCTGGGTCTACGAGTTCGTCGCGCGCCGCCCCGGCACGTTCATGTATCACCCGCATGCCGACGAGATGGTGCAGATGGCCATGGGCATGATGGGTCTGTGGATCACGCATCCCAGGGCGAAACATCCGCACATCGCCGAGGTGGACCGCGACTACGCGTTCCTGCTGAACGCCTACGACATCGAGCCCGGCAGCGCGACGCCCAAGGTGATGACCATGCTGGACTTCAACCTGTGGAGCTGGAACAGCCGCGTCTTCCCCGGCATCGCGCCGCTGGTGGCGCGCCAAGGCGACCGAGTGCGCATCCGCATCGGCAACCTGACGATGACCAACCACCCCATCCACATCCACGGCCACGAGTTCGAGGTCACGGGGACCGACGGCGGCCCGGTGCCGAAGACCGCGCGCTGGCCGGAGGTGACGACGGACATCGCGGTGGGCCAGATGCGCCAGCTGGAATTCATTGCCGATGAGGAAGGCGACTGGTCCTTCCACTGCCACAAGGCTCACCACACGATGAACGCGATGGGCCACAACGTTCCGACCATGATCGGCGTCGACCACAGCGGCCTGGCGGCCAAGATCCGCCAACTGGTGCCCGACTACATGGTCATGGGAGAACGCGGCATGCACGACATGACAGAGATGAGCATGCCGCTGCCCGACAACACCGCCCCAATGATGGCGGGCGAAGGCCCGTTCGGGCCGGTGGCAATGGGAGGCATGTTCAGCATGCTGAAAGTGCGACGCAGGTTGAAGCGCGGCGACTACGGCGACCCCGGCTGGTTCCAACACCCACCCGGCACGCTGGCGCGCGAAGTGGGCGATGCGCCACCAGCGCCCAGCGCACCCGCAGCACCTGCCTCGCGCGTTACCGACGTCGAGGTCCAGGTCCGCAAACCCCAAGGCCATGCCGGCCACTGACGCCAATGAAAACAATCCCTGTTTTACTGTCACTCTTGCTCGCCATCGCCTCCGGCAGCGTCCAAGCTCACGGCGATGGCCATGCCGCCAGCGCACCGCAGGGCGCCGTCCAGAAGGAGCAAAAGCCCTGGGGCATCGCCGGCGAACGCCGCGCAACCAAGCGCACGGTGCAGATCACGATGAGCGACGACATGCGCTTCACGCCGTCGCGCATCGAGGTCCGCCAGGGTGAGACCCTGCGCCTGGTCATGCACAACACCGGCGCCGTGCTGCACGAGCTCGTCATCGGCACGCCGCAGGCGCTGGAGGAGCACGCGGCGCTGATGCTGAAGTTCCCGGACATGGAGCACGACGAGCCCTACATGGCGCACGTGCCACCGTCCCAGGCCGGCGAAATCGTCTGGACCTTCAACCGGGCTGGCGAGTTCGACTTCGCCTGCCTCATCGCCGGCCACTTCCAGGCTGGCATGCGCGGCAAGCTCATCGTGCGCCCGCGCTGATCCAGGAGCCCCTCTCATGAAAACCGCACTTCTCTGGGCTGCGCTGTTCGCCTTGCCCGCTCTCGCAAGGGCTGCGGAGCCCCCCGCAACGGCCGCGTCGGCGCCCGACGCGATGACCGAGGCCGAGGTCCGCAAGGTCGACCTCACCACGGCCAAGGTCACGCTGCGCCACGGCGAGATCAAGCCGCTGGACATGCCCGCCATGACCATGGTCTTCCAGGCCCGCGACAAGCGCCTGCTCGATGGCCTGAAGGCCGGCGACAAGGTGCGCTTCAAGGCCGCCCACGAGGGCGGCCAGTTCTTCGTCACCGAACTTGAGCCCATCAAATGAAAAAGCTCGCCCTGCTCTGCCTCGCCGCCCTCGGCGGCCCCGCACTCGCCGCCGCGCAGGTGGTCGAAATCGTTTGGACGCCGGAAGGCCGCTTCGAGCACAGGGCGACCCTGGCGCCCAAGCAGCTACTGGAGGTCTGCGGCAAGCTTGTGCCGGGCGGCGCCGTCAGCTGGTCCTTCGAGAGTTCAGCCGCCCTGCCCTTCAACATCCACGTGCACCAGGGCAAGGAAGTGGTCTATCCGGCCCGGCTGGAGCGCGCCGACCGCGCCCAAGGCCGCCAGGTCTTCGAAGCCGAGCCAGCGCATTGCTGGATGTGGACGAACAAGACGGCGGGCGACGTGACCGTCAGCCTGAGCTTGCAGCGCTGAAACAAAAAAAGCCCGCCGGGGTTGCCGGCGGGCTTGTTCTGGAGGAGAGGGGGTCCGCCATAATGCAGGATCAGGCCGTTTCAGGCTGTAGCATCCACACCAGAAATCCATAGACGCATCAACAAGCTATCGCATCAGCTTGTGTCAGGCCACCTCACCGGATTGCAAAGCTTATGGTGGGGCTTATGGTGGGGTAGATGAAACGGAAGGCGAGATGCCCAAGCGCGCGAAAGAACTCTCGGCCCTAGAGGTCTCAAAGCTTCGACAGCCCGGCATGCATGCGGTAGGCACTGTGCCTGGCCTGTGCCTGCTGGTCGCGCCCAGCGGCGCGAGAAGCTGGATTCTTCGCCTGAAGGTCGGTGACAAGCGGCCAGAAATAGGACTGGGCGCCTTCCCTGCTGTCACCTTGGCGGAAGCGCGAGAAAAGGCTCGCCGTACGCGCGCCGACGTTGAGATGGGCAAAGACCCGATTGAAGAACGGCGAGCGGCGGCCAGCGCTCTCAAGGCTTCGCAGGTAGCCGCAAAGACTTTCGAGGAGTGCGCCAAAGGCTATATCGACGCCCATCGGACGAGCTGGACGCCGAGGCATGCGCAGCAGTGGGAAAGCAGCCTGAAGCAGCACGCCTACCCGAAGATGGGGTCCGTGCTTGCGCGGCATGTTGACACGCCGATAGTCCTAGACGTGCTCGAGCCCATCTGGCAAACGATCACGGAGACGGCCTCGCGCGTGCGCAATCGCATCGAGCTGATCCTCGACTGGGCAACCGTCAAGCAGTACCGAGAAGGCCTGAACCCTGCCCGGTGGCGCGGGCACCTGGACAAGCTGCTCCCGGCGCCAAAGAAGATCGCCAAGGTCAAGAATTTTCCAGCGGTGGAGTTCCAAAAGGCAGGTGCCTTCATGCGCGACCTGAGATCTATCGAAGGGATCAGCGCCCGGGCCCTTGAGTTTTTGGCGCTTACCGCGGTGCGTTCGGCAAACGTACGGCTCATGACCTGGCGCGAAGTGGACATAGAGCAGGCGGTCTGGACGATCCCAGGCGAGGCCGTGGACGACGACCCAGATGGCCAAAGAATGAAGACCGGAGGGGAACACAAGGTTCCCCTCTCCCAAGCAGCGCTGGATCTGCTCAAGGCCCTGCCTCGCCTGCCATCGGTGGCGACTCCCCCACCCCCAGAGCAGGACTATTGTTTTGCAGCACCGAGGGGTGGCCCGCTTTCCGACATGGCGCTATCGATGCTGATGCGGCGCATGGCGCACAAGGACAAGAACGGGCGGGTTTGCGTACCGCACGGCCTTCGTTCGACCTTCAAGGACTGGGCGGCGGAGCGGACCAACTACCCCAACCACGTTAGCGAGATGGCGCTTGCTCACGCCGTTGGGAACGCGGTAGAGGGCGCATATCGGCGCGGTGACCTGTTCGACAAGCGACGCCAGATGATGGACGACTGGGCGGCGTTCTGCGACATGGTTGAGGTGCCGACAGCCAACGTCGTGCCCATCCGCGCTGGTGAGCGCTGATGGCGACCCCTTCGAAGCCGACCGGGCGCGTATGGATCGACACGGAGTTCAACGGCTTCGGCGGTGAGCTGATTTCTATGGCGCTCGTCGATGCGGACGACCACTCCGTCTACTTTGCGCTGCCGTGCCCCACTCCTGTGGACTGGGTGGCGGCAAACGTCGTCCCGGTGCTTGGCATCGAACCAACCACGCGGCGAGCTGCCCAGGCATCAGTGCGGATGTTCCTTCACCGGTTTTCTGAGGTGTGCATCGTGGCGAACTGGCCCGACGACATCAGGCACTTTTGCGCCTTCATGGTGGATGGCCCCGCTGAGTTGCTCGAGCTGCCGCCAGTGACCTTTGAACTACGGCTGGACTATGGTGCCATCGCGTCCGCCACCCCTCATAACGCGCTTGCTGATGCGTTGGCGCTCCGAGAACTCGAGCAATCGGTTATCAGGGCGTGAGGAGGTGGAGGCACGGCTGATAGCGAAGCTGCAAACGTGCCCCAAGCCTGCGCAATGGCGGCGCCTAACAATGCGGTCGAACCGGATGGGCACCAATTCGACAGCCTAAACAGCTGGTGACTCAGCTTTACCCCGCTACCGCGTCCTGCACTCAGATCCACCTGCAGGGTAGAGCCACGCTAAATCCAATGAAGGTCAAGGGCAAACCCTGCAGCCAACAACGCTGGTCCGAGGAGCAGCAATACTATGTCCAGCCAAGAAAATTCAATGAATTGCCTCACTTGAAGCTCAAACACCGCCTTGTCCAACGCTTCAAGCCCTGCAACGCCGCTGCTCTTGGCTGCATGACGAAATTTGCGATTACGCCATGCTTGTCTGATGGCAGGAACGCCGAGACTAACGGCTCCGGCCAAATTTAGAAGGGCAACCTTCTCTTTGTGATCCTCAAAGCGGCCGAAGAAAAAGGCCACAACCAGTAGAGCACCAACAATAGAAAAGTTGCCGATCTGTCCTAGAAGAGTACTCTTCACCGACGCTAACCAACGTCATTTCGGGCTACAACGGTCAACGCCATTCCGAGCGCTCCCAATATAAGGTTGAGCTCCCAGAGCTGTGCCGGCGCCGAACGCTGCGAACTGAATACGATTTCTTCCAACCTCGTAGCGCTGATGCCAGTGACTCGCGACACGCCGCCCTCCATCAACGCAGATAGCGCCCCATCAGGGGTATTCCGGTCTGTGGCAAGGCAAAGCAAACTGGTGGCGAGATGCCGTGCTCTTTGTTGCTGGATTTGCGCCTGCACCGCAGGGTAGTCAGGCATCACACGGGCAACCAACTCTCCGAGTTGATCGAAACTACTTACCGAATGTTGGCTCATCTGAAACCCCTACATCAGGCTGTGACGCCTACTGCATTCTTGATAAGTGGCAGTGCTTCCAGTCCGTCCAACAGCCGCATGAAGCACCCTCACTTCAATGGCTCTTCCTGCCGGGCTTAGACACGCTGTTCCATACAAAGCACAGTTTCCCGACTCTTCAATCAAATACAGAGTGGCTGGAGGCGTTAGAACAAGTCCAGAAATCAGCGAAACTCGAACCGGTGAGCCGAATATTTGACCATACCGACGCATATCACCTATAGCTGCATGAAAGAGTAATCCTGCTGCCGCTTCCAACGGATCGGGACTTCGAACAAGTGCTTCGATTTCTCCAGCAACGCCAACTGAACCATTGCCCAAAAAAAGCTCGATCTTCATCGCTCCCCCGCGCGAGGGCACCTGCGGGTTATCCCCTTATAGCACCCGACCGCCAATCCGAGCAATTCACTGCGGTAACGATTTACCACGCGACTCGGTGGACACCGCTCAACAGTGAGACGAATTGCACGGTCAGTCAATCTCGAAACCACCAGTCGCCGTTGTTTCCACAACCACGCTTGCTTTTTTCAAGATGCCTCATCTAAGACTCATCCTCAATCCTGAGGACGTTACCCCCTCCGCAAAAAAACAGCGTTAGGTCTTGGTAGTCGACAAGGCGACGCAGTGGCGGCAAGCGCAATAGATGCTGCAGGTCGCCTCCACGAACAGCCCCACTGGCTCGCTCACGGCTGACCCGGCGCGCTGGGCCGAAGAGTCAAGCTCCGTCCGAAGCGCTGCGGAGTTCTATCCCGATAGCCGCGTGGCAGGCCCAGCCTCCGCGGAACGCTGGGACGGCGTGCTGGTCGCGCAGCCCGCACTGGCCGGCCGGCGTCTGGCCGAGTTGCTGAACAGCGCGCAGCAGCTGCGTTGAGGCTCCCCGGCCATGCCCAAAGCACGCCTTTGACTTCGGCTGATTGTTTTCAAGGATGCCGGGCGCCGGTCAGCCTCACCAGTCCGGTTTCCCCGTCGCAGTCAAAGAAGCCAATAGCGGCCTCAAGAGCGGGCTCAGCGGCGACAGTGCGTGCATGGCGGCTAACACGCTGGATCAGCGAGCCCTCAGTGGGCGAGTCCTGAGCCCCTAGGTCGCTTAACGCGGCCAGCAGCTCTTCGGCGTGGGCATAGAAGTGCCACATGGATGGAAGCTCGAAGGCTTCCTGATCGACCCAGTAGGTGGCTGTGCTGCCGAGGTGTTCAACGTCGACGCGCACGATAGCGGCATGGCTGTTTGGCTCTCCCGGCATCTCAGGCATGGCGGGTTCTCCCCTGAGCGACGACATACCTTACCGCACCAGCCGTGGAACACGGATCGCTGTTCCTATTGTGAGGTGATGTCCCGGCGCGCGGCTGGGGCTAAACCGCTCTCGTTGTCACGACAGGCGCCTGCTCAGGGAGGGGACGCAAGGAGCCGACGCCCGGCGTCGCCGTACGGCGTCACGGCGACACACAGCTAGGGCTGCTAGGCCGCTAACTTCCAAACCGCCGCCTCCTCAATTCTGAGGAAACTTCCGGCCGCCCCTAGGGTTCCCTAACTTGAAGCGGCGCAGAGCGGCTGACACCCTGCATTTTCCCGCTCAAGGGTGTTTAGAAGGATCGAACATGAAGCGCACCGCACTAGCTGTCATGGTTGGCATCGGCCTTGCACTAGCTGGCACCGCCGAAGCTAAAGGCGGCTCGCACGGAGTCAAGGGGTACACAAAGAAGGACGGCACCTATGTAGCGCCGCACCATCAAACCGATCCCAACAGCACGAAGCGGGACAACTACAGCTCCAAGGGGAATGTAAACCCCCATACCGGCAAGGAAGGCACCAAGGATCCGGACAAGCAGAGGTGACGGCAGCGTCAATCGTCCGCATCGCCACGCTGGCGCTCGCCTTCGGCGCGACCAGTTGCAGCAAGACGCGCGACCTAAGCGCGGCTGACTTTGACGTGTACTACTTCTTGCCGAAGGAATCCCAGGGCCGTGTGCTGGGCACCGTCAAGGGGTTGGAAGCGTGCGGCTCGCTGGCTTGGTCACAGGCGCGGTCCGACATGGCGCCTGCCGACAGTTGGTCCTACATCTGCTGCCTCGTCGAGGCCGAGAACAGGTGCGTTGAGAAGCACCGCTGAGGCCCAGGATCGGGCCACATTGCCAGAAGGCGCACCACGGCATACCGGCCAGCACCCTTGCTTCCATTCGGCCGATCAGACGTGAACCCCAGTAGCGCGGCCAACCCGTGGCACGCAGAACTGGGCGAACTACAGGGAGGGCCAAAATGGCCGACACAGCACGACTCACGGACGAACCGGCCCTGCCCGTCGAAACGAAGCAGGCCGCGGCCCGCCGCTATTCCTATGCCGGGGCGGCACTCATCTTCTTCGCATTCGTGGCGCCGTTGATGGCGACCGCCTTCGGCCAGGGTAGCGCCTACACGGCCGGCCAAGACCTCGCCCGAACTCTCGGCTCCCTATTCGGCCTTTCGGTCGTGACTTGGCTTGTGATGCGCAACCGCTCAGACCTCGCAAAGGCGAAGGCCAGGCTGGTGGTTGGCCTGCTGCTCTGTCTGACCGTGGCGAACAACATCGCCAATACGGCACGAGAGAACAGCGTTGCGAAGGACTTCGTGCGCGGCGCCATCGCCTTCCAGGCCAAGCACGCGAGCAAATTCGAAGATCTCGGCAAACGCTTCGAAGAGAACACGGTCAACCAGTACGTCACGCCAGCAGCGCTAACCTCCGATCAGTCCATTGCCGCTGGCCAAGCGGCGCTAGAGCGATACCGCTCGCTCCTGCAGGAGCGGAATCTGCTGCTGCAGACCTACCTGGCGGACTACCGGGCCTACGTGAACAGCGTTCCGGAAGGCGAAGCCCGTCGCGGCGCTGAGGCGTCCATGGGCCCAGCAATGGAAAGCGCGAACAACCTATACAAGGCACTGGACGTTGCGCAGCGTGCCCATGCGGACGCACTGGGAGCCGTTTTCACCTGGGCTCAAGCCAATGCCGGCACGCTGTCGAATCGGGGCGACCAGCTGGTATTTCAGAGCGTTCACCAGCAGGCCGAGCTGACTGCGCTTGCGCAACGGCTGCAAGCCGCTGAGACCGGTGTCACTGAGGCCACCAAATTTGCGCAGGCTGAGCAGGTCAAGGTAGCGGCCAAGCGCGGCGCGGCGATGAAAGAGTTAGAGGCGTTTTTGGCTAAGTAGCTATCTCGGCCGGGGGCGAGCCGGCCATACCACATCCTACTTCGCTAGTGATCAGGCTTTTCGGCTTGAAAAGCGCGACGTCCCGGGCAGAATGCCCCACACACTAGGGATAGGGATAAAAATGGCGACGTTAAAAGGGCGGGTTCTGCTGGGCTGGATGCCAAAGGCTGCGGCAATCAGATTTTTGAAGGAAGACTGCCATTTCGCGCCGCCCTTGGATGACGCCTCGGCTGAAGCTATATGGTTAACGTACCACCAACGCGTCACGGCATTACCGGCAAGAACCTTTGCCGTCTGCGGAAACCTTGGGTTGAGCGTGCCAGAGGCGCATCATGCGCAGCGTTTCAGCACGTTCTTGCAAGGCCAAGGGCAGACCGAAGTAATCGGCGTACAGAAAGTCGACTTACGAGACCTGGTTGTGCACCAATATCACGTAGTCACGGAGCGATCACAAGCCTATGCATCAGGCTGTCAAACGCCTCAATCTTGGCTCGAACTGATCCTGCCTACGTCCAGGGGACAAAGCCAAATACAGCTTCGTTTTCAGCAAAATGGACTAAGTTCGTATGCAGAAATCGATATTCCGCATGCGGAGTTCATATTTGCGCCAAATCTAAGCACCGGCCAGTTTAGCGCCGCAGAACTGCTGCGTCACGTCACGATGATGGATGGAACGGATCGTTCGTTCCTGTGGTCCGGCTATCACCGATCCTTTGCAAGGGTCTCCAGCACCCCTACAGCCGCGGTTCCCAGCGCCGTCGTGGCATTGGCGCGGAACGTGATGACCGCGCCCTTACCAGCGAACGCGGCTCCAGGCGTAGCAACGATTGCAGGGATCGACGATTTGTGTCCCTTCGGAGCCAAAGCTGCAAGATTCGGCGACTTCTTCACTGATGGATTGTTCATGGACGTCGATCTCCGAAAAAAGCGCTACCAGTTACAGGTTCACGCGAACTGGACTGCCGTCGACGCCCCCTGAGAAGGGAGCAGAGGCGACCCTCATTGTGCACCGCAACGTAACGACGTAGTGTAAAGAGAGCACTCGGTGCAGGGGGGGCTCTCATGACATTGGACTCGAACGTTGCGTTTAAGTTCCACAGTATTTTCCAGCGCAGTCGTCGAGCTCAAGGCAGCTGAAAGGCCTTGCTTCACGTAGGACGACTTCGCTTTGAGTCGCTCAGGCCAACACTTACCCGTCTTCCCGATTCGCCAGCGTTCCCAGCGATTCGCTAGGCACAGTTGGCAGCTGGATCGGACTCGATGGGCGGCAGCGCAATCACCTCGGCAAGTGACTCAGGGCTGGCTGGCTCGCCTACTGCGGGCTGATCGACTTCGACCCCATTTATCTGCCTCTCCACCAACTCACTGATCAGCTTGATAAGCGCATCAAGTGTGAGATGACCCGCGGCGTGCGACGCGTCAGCCTCCTCAAGCGCCAAAACATACCGATCTCTCTCAACACGCAACAGCTCAGGCAACAAAGTCACGCCGGGGAGCCATGCGCCTACCTTCAAGCACAGGACGAAGTAACATGCGGCGCGAGCGGTACGTCCATTGCCGTTAATAAACGGGTGAATCCAGTTCACCCGCCACAGCACATACGCGGCGAGCACTACTGGATCGGTTTGTTCCCAGTCGCGGTTAACCGTGTTGACAAAATCATCCATCAACGCGCCCACCCTGAAATGCTCAGGCGGCACATACTTAACCTTTTCGCCGTTCCTAATCTCAACTCGGCAAGGACGGTATTCGCCAGCGTTGGTATGGAGGCAGGTGATCGCGTGAAAGTTAAGCGCCTTGATTACGGCCGACGACAAAAACTGCTTACCGATCGCCAAGCTAACTTGGACGATTGAAGCAAGAAAGTCATATTGCCGGCTACCGTTTGCAGCCTCCAACGCCTGGTAGGCCGAGTGATTCTCGGTGCCAGTGATCTCGTGGAGAATCACTTGACAGTCTGGAGCAGGTCACCTACTTGATGGCGAAGCTGAGCGCGCACGTCAGCTTTTGTCATCGTGTTGTTCTTGCCGAGGGAGCCGAACACGAACGACACACGCTGCTCGAAACGATCGGCGTCGCTCATCTGGACCTGCGCAGCTTTCTTGAGCTTGGCGAGGACCGACTGGTCGCTCGTCATTGCCGAAAGAACGTTGTTCATATCCAATCCCTCATGTCAAGCCCGTGTTTTCGGGCCCGTTTCTGTGCTACGAAACGGATCTTGCGCCGATTCGGCGCGCTTTGTACCACCTAGAACGGTGCTTTTCACCCCTTTGACGACGCGATAAAAAAGTTTCATCAATTGATGCACAGGATCACCACGCTTGAGCGGAGGTGGCAAGTGGCGTGCCCTCGGGCGACTCGTCGGCGGAACGGTGAACGTAGGATGGATGACGATCAGATAGTTCTCGCAGTGGTTGGCGGCCCTTCGGCAGCGGCGTGGGGCCTCCTATTTGCCTACGCCGATCGCAGGCAGGCCACCTGCCGAACCATGCATGAAAAAGGTCTAGTCGAGGCCTACTATGGATGACGAGTCGCTCCGCAAGCTGATTGAATCAGCGCTCGGGCCGGCCTTCGACGCGCTAGTCCTCGCCATGTGGTCATGACGCAAGAAGGCCGCGCCCCGAGGTCATCAGCGCCTTTGCGCGGTCGGTGAAGTTGCCGCCCAGGAGCCCGCCAACGCCGCCCGCTTGCGACATCGACCCGCCCGCCTGGGGTTGCCCGCTGGTAAACGGGTTCCCGGCGATGGGTTGAGACAGCAGGCCCTGGCCCACGTTGCGCATCTGCGTGTAAGCCTGCCCATAGGCCGGATCGGTCAGCGCGTTGCGCTGCATGTCCAGGCCTTGCTGCATGGTTGGGTTGAGGCCGGTCTTGTTCTGTTGCCAGTACTGCAGCCCGGCCCCAAGGATGCTGTTCGGGTCGCCGTAGCCGGTGCCGTAGACATACGGCTCCATGCGCGGGTCGATACGGCTCTGCGTCGTGGCCGTGTTGGTGCCGCCGCCGCTCGCAGCACCAAGACCGGCGCCAATGAGCGCAGCAAGGTTGCCGCCACCGCCGACTGCCTGAGAAATTGAGGGCACAGCACCCTTGAGCCCGTTCGTGAGCGTCTGGAGCCAGCCGGCGCCGCCGCTGCTCGTCAGGTCAATCGGCGCTTCGGCAAAGCTGCCGAGGTTGGACCCGCTCAACCCGGCGCCGCCCAGGTCAAGCCCCATGTTCGGGACGCCGCCCCAGTTTGCCGAGCCCCAATCAAAGGGGGTGTCGGCGAAGCTACCGAGGTCAGCGCCACCAAGCTGCGAGCCAGCGCCGCCTGACGGGTCCATGCCCCAGAGAAATTGATTCCAGTCCATGCCGCTGCCCGCTGCTGTGCCGATGGGGTCACCGAAGCTCCCCACGCTGTTGATGATGCCGTCAGCCGTACCACCTGCTGCGTCGCCGAATGCGCCAGGGACCAGCGACGCGCCAGCGTCAGGATCAACGACCAGGTGAGATCGGCCGTGGCGTCCGTGAGCACGCCTGGCGTGTTGGTCACGATGATTCCTCTTGAAGAAGCCGCCTTGAGGTCGATGTTATTAGTTCCGACGGCGTAGTTGGCGATGATCTTCAGACGGGGATTGCTTTCGATCACCCCGGCATCGATCGGGTCCGAGAGCATCGAGATCAGCGCCGGCCTTCCGCGCATCCCTCGAACCAACTCCGTTTTCGTCAGCGGGCGGTCGTGGTTATTGTATTTCAGATCGAACAGCGTTTTCAGCCGATGCATCACGGGCGACGGCAGCATGCGTGTCAAAAAGACGGCGGGCTTCATGGGATGGTCTCCGAATAGTATTTTGAATCGCCATCATATATAATCAACCGCGGCTTTTCAATCCTTCATGATGATCA
>JACPYV010000149.1 GCA_016195825.1 Burkholderiales bacterium
CGCGCTTTATCAGCTGCTGGTGGACGAATGCGAGGTCTCGATGGCGACCAGTGGTGCCGAGGCGCTGGCCTACTGCGCTCAGCAGCTGCCTGACCTGATCCTGCTCGACGTGCTGATGCCCGAGATGAGCGGCTACGAGGTCTGCGACCGCCTGAAGGCAGACCCGCGCACGCGCGCCATCCCGGTCATCTTCGTCACCGTGCAGGGCAGTGCGGACGACGAGGCCGCCGGTTTCGCCCATGGCGCTGTCGACTACATCCCCAAGCCCTTCGTCGACGTGGTCGTGAAGGCGCGGGTTCGCACGCAGCTGGCACTCAAGCTAGCGTCCGAGAGCTTCGCGCGCTCGCAGATCGAGCTGTTCCAGCGCGACAAGCTGGCCTCGGTGGGGCGCACCATCGCCGGCATCGCGCAGGAGCTGTCGTCGCCGCTGGGCAATGCGCTGATCTCGGCCTGCACGCTGCAGGACGACCTGACCCATCTGCGCGGGCTGTCCAACGCAGGCAGCATCAAGCGCAGCGACCTCGACAAGCACCTGCGCGTCAGCGAGGAGAGCGTCAGCCTGGTGCTGTCCAACCTGCAGCGCACGCTGTCCATCGTCGATTCCTTCCTGCAGTCCACGGCCGACAACTTCGGTGACCAGCGCCGCAGCTTCTCGCTGCTGGAGCTGCTCCACGAGGTCGTGGCCGGCCTGGCCGGTGCGCTGGAGGCCCACCAGGTGCGCTGTGAGCTGGATGCCGGTGACGACCTGCACCTGCTGAGCTTTCGCGGCGCGCTGGCCAAGGTGTTGTCCACGCTGATACAGAACGCCGTCAAACACGCCTACCGCGAGGCTGGCGGCGAGGTCCACATCCGCGTGCGGCCGCTGGGCACGGACCAGCTCGTCATCACCGTGCAGGATCACGGCGTGGGCATCCCGCCGGGCCTGCTGGGCCGCGTCTTCGACCCCTTCTTCTCGACCCGCTTCGGCCCCAACCGCAGCGAGCCCGGCCTGTACATCGTGCGCAACCTGGTCACCTTCGCGCTGGGCGGGCAGATCCAGGTCGAGTCCACCGCCGGGCTGGGCACCACGGTGCGCCTGACATTGCCGATGATTTCTCCCGAGGCGCGGCGCACCGCCGGCTGAGACAGGCCAGGCATGCGGGTCAGGCTTGCGCTGCTGGGAGTGCTGATCCTGCTGCTTGCCCTGGCCGGTTTTGCCTACCTGCTGCGACGCGCACCGGCGCCGGATGCGGGCAACCCCATCGTCATTGGCCAGCTGCAGGCGCTCAGCGGCCCGGTCAAGCAGAGCGGGGCGTCCCTGGTGGCCACGGCGCGGCTGGCCGTGGAGGAGATCAACGCGGCGGGCGGCCTGCTAGGCCGGCGGGTGGAGTTGCGGCTGGAGGACACGCGTTCCGACCCAGCCACCGCCGCAGTGCTGGCCGAGAAGCTCATCACCGAGCAGCACGCCGTTGCGCTGTTCGGTTGCTGGGCCACGGCCTGCCGCGACGCGGTGCGACCGGTTGTCGAGCGCCACCGGCATCTGCTGTTCTATCCGATGTCCTACGAGGGCATGGAGATGTCGCCCAACATCATCTACACCGGGGCGACGCCCAACCAGCTGCTGCTGCCGGCGACCGACTGGGCCATGCAGGGCTTTGGCCGGCGCGTGTACTTGATCGGCAGTGACGGCCCCCGCTCGCGGCGCGTCAACACGGTGCTGCGCGACTTCATCGCGCTGGGTGGCGGCCGGGTGCTCGGAGAACGCTACGTGCCGCTGGGCTCGGCCGAGCTGGGCCAGGCCGTGGCCGACATCCAGCAACTGCAGCCCGACGTCGTGCTCAACACGCTGAGCGGGGCGAGCAACGGGGCCTTCTTCGATGCCCTCGTCGGTGCCGCGCTGGCCGACCAGCCGCTGCTGAGCTTCGATGCCGGCGAGGCCGAGATGCAGGTATTTGGCGGTGGCCGGCTGGACCGGCACTTCACGGCCTGGAGCTATCTGCAGTCGCTGCCCGGGCCGGCCAATGCGGACTTCCTGGCCCGGTTGCGCCGCTCGCAGGGTGAGGCGGCGCAGGCCAGCGACCCGGGCGTGTCGATCTACGTCGCCATCCGCCTGTGGGCGGCTGCGGTGCGGGAGCTGGGCAGCCCGCAGACGGAGGCGGTCAACGCCAACGTGCTGCAGCAGACCGTCAGCGCACCGCATGGCTTTGCGGCGGTGGACGCGCAGACCCGGCACCTGTGGCGCCAACTGCGCATCGCCCAGGTGCGGCCGGACGGACAGCTCAACGAGGTCTTCACGCTGGCGCGTCACATCAAGCCGGCGCCATGGCCAGCGTTCCGCTCGGTCGAGCATTGGCGCGCCGAGATGCAGCGTCAGGGGAGCGCGCCGTGACGGCAGTGCCGCTGGAGTCCACGCGGCCGGCCTGGCGCATCGGCCCGACGCTGGTGCTGGGCTTCGTGCTGCTGATGGCCCTGCCGCTGGGCCTGATCGGTTTTTGGCAGCTATCCAGCTTCGAGCGCAGCCTGCACGAGACGGTCACCGAAGGGCTGGTGGCGATCGCACGCAAGAAAGTCCATGAGATCAACGAGTACGTCAACGAGGTCGACGTCGACGCCCGCATCGTGGCGCAGTCGGCCAACGCGCGCGAGCTGCTGGAGCAGCATGGCGACGCAGTGGCCACCCGCGTGCCCCCGGCGAGCCGGGCCTTCTACGAGAGGCTCTACGACGGCGGGAAATACCTGAATCTGCTGCTGGTCCAGCCCGACGGGCGCATCAGTTTCGCGATGAAGGCACCTGAGGGGTCCAGTCCGGAGCTGGCGCGTGTGGACGGCGGCATGTTCGAGGGCAGCGGTCTGCTTGCGGCGCACCGGCGCGCGGTGGGTCAGCTCGACCCCCAGTTGACGCCAGCGCAGCGCCTGCGCGGCGGCGGGCCGGTGACGCTGTTCTCCGTGCACCCCGTCGTCGACGGCGATCGCGTGCTGGGCAGCATCGTGCTGCAGCTGGACCTGGACCGGCTGCTGCGCGTCGCCACCGAGCGCTCAGGCCTGGCCCTGAGCGGCGAGACGGTGCTGGTGCAGCGCGATGGCGATGGCGCCGTTTTCGTCAATGAACTCAAGCGCGCGTCCGTCAGCGTGTTGGGTCGTGCACAGCCGCTGGATGCGGCCGACCCGCCGCCGGCGCTGCGCGGCCTGCGCGGCGAGATCGGCAGCGGCATGGCCCACGACTATGCCGGCGTGGAGGTGCTGGCCTCCTGGGGCCATCTGCCGGCGCTGGATTGGGGCATCGCCGTCAACCTCGACGCCAGCGAGGCGTTCGCACCGGCGCGGGCGCTTCGCAACCGGCTGCTGATGGCGCTGGGCCTAGCGCTGCTGCTGGCCTCAGGGCTGGCCTTGCTGCTGGGGCGGCGATTGGTGGAGCCGGTGGAGCTGCTGAACGGCGCCGTTGCGCGCATTGCCGATGGCGGCCTGCACGAGCGAGCGCCGGTCTGCGGCTTCACGGAGTTCCGCGAGCTGGCGCGCAACTTCAACCGCATGACCGAGCAGTTGGTGGTAGAGCGGCAGCTGCTGGAGGCGCGCGTGGAGCAGCGCACGCGGGCGCTGAACGACAGCGAGCAGCGGTTTCGCGGCGTGTTCGAGCGTGCCCAAGTGGGCATCGCGCTGTGCGACGCGCATGGCGTCATCCTCGACGTTAACCAGGCGCTTACAGCCATGTTGTGCCGAACGGCCGACGAGCTGCGCTCGGCCAAGCTGGCCGACCTGCCGGACTTCCGCCCCGGGCGGCTGCTGGGCGGCGAACTGAACCGGCTGGCGGCCGGGCGGCTGGAGCATGTGCGCTTTGAGCGCGGCTTCGCGCTGCCCGGTGGCGGCGAGCTGTTCGTCGACGGCAGCGCCAGCGCCATCCGCGACCGCCGCGGACGACTCGTCAACGTCGTGCAGATGCTCATCGACGTGACGGAGCGCCACCGCGCCGAGATCGAGCTGGTGCGGGCCCGTGTCACCGCTGAGGCCGCCAGCCAGGCCAAGAGCGACTTCCTGGCCAACATGAGCCACGAGATACGCACGCCCATGAGCGGCGCCTTGGGCATGCTCAACCTGCTGCTGCGCACCGACCTAACGCCGCGCCAGCATGACTACGCGAGCAAGGCGCGCACGGCGGCGCAGGCGCTGCTGGCCGTCATCAACGACGTGCTGGACTTCTCCAAGGTCGAGGCCGGCAAGATGGAGCTGGACCCGCACCGCTTCGAGGTCAGCGACTTCATGCGCGAGCTGGCGGTCATCCTGTCGGCCAACGTGGGGCCCAAGGACATTGAGGTGCTGTTCCGGCTCGACCCGCGCCTGCCGGCTGCGCTGGTGGGCGACGCGACCCGGTTGCGCCAAGTGCTTCTGAACCTGGCCGGAAACGCGCTGAAGTTCACCGAGCATGGCGAGGTCGTGCTGGCGCTGACGCTGCTGAGCGAGACCGGCGCCACGCCTGACAAGGTGGCGCGCATCCGCTTCGAGGTCAGCGACACCGGCATCGGTATCCCGGCGGACAAGCTGGAGCACATCTTTGCAGGGTTCAGCCAGGCCGAGCAGTCGACGTCGCGGCGCTACGGCGGCACCGGCCTGGGGCTGGCGATCAGCCGGCGGTTGGTGGCGCTGATGGGCGGCGAACTGCGCGTGGACAGTCGCCAGGGAGAGGGCAGCCGCTTCCACTTCGAGTTGGCGCTGGACGAAGCGCCTGCCGAAAGCGCCGGGCTGGTGCCGGTGCGGCCGGGCCTCAAAGTGCTCATCGTCGACGACAACCCCATGGCCCGCGAGGTGCTGCAAGGCATAGGCGAGAGCCTGGGCTGGGACTGTGACCTCGCCTCCAGCGGCGAGCAGGCGCTAGTCCTGGTGCACCTGGCCGCCGAGCGCGGCGAGCCGCATTACGACCTTATCCTGATGGACTGGCGCATGCCCGGGCTGGATGGCTGGGAGACCTCCCGCCGCATCCGCGACAGCCACGAGTCCGACGCGCCCGTCATCATCATGGTCACGGCCCATGGCCGCGACCTGCTGGCCGAGCGCAGCGAGCAGGAGATCCAGAGCCTGGGTGGCTATCTCGTCAAGCCGGTCACGGCGTCGATGCTGCAGGACGCCGTCGCCGAGGCCACGCAGGGCCAGCCGCACGGCCGGCGCACCGAGGGCGGCGAGCCGCGGCTGTACGGCATGCGGCTGCTGGTCGTTGAGGACAACGGCTTCAACCAGCAGGTGGCGCAGGAGCTGCTGGAGGACGAGGGCGCCGTCGTCACGCTGGCTGGTGGTGGCGTGGAGGGTGCCCACCTGGCCCTGGTCACCGAGCCGCCCTTCGACGCCATCCTGATGGACTTGCAGATGCCCGACATCGACGGCTTCGAAGCAACGCAGCGCATCCTCAAGCGCCGGCCCGGGAGCCTCGTCATCGCAATGACGGCCAATGCCATGGACGCGGACCGCCAGGCCTGCCTGGCTGCGGGCATGCGCGACCACATCGCCAAGCCGGTGGACCTTGAGCAGCTCGTGGCCTGCCTGCGCCGCCACGTCGGCCACCCTCTGGTCGAGACGGCTTCGCCTGCAACGGCCGAGTCGCGCGCGCAGCCGCTGCTGGACCGTGCGGCGGCGCTTCGGCGCCTGGGCGGGCGCCAGGCCTTGTACGACCGCCTCATCGAGTCCTTCGCCCAGGACGCCCCGAACGAGATGGACGCGCTGCGCCGCCACCTGCGCCAGTCCGGCGTTGCCGACGCGGTGCGGGTGCTGCACACCCTGCGCGGCCTGGCCGGTGCGGTCGGCGCCCAGGCACTCATGGCCGTGGCCGGCGCGCAGGAGCAGGCGGTGCGAGCGCAGGGCGATGTGCGGGCCGCCGATGTGGACGCACTGCAAAGGCTCCTCGACGACAGCCTCGCCGCACTGGCGCCGGCCGTCGCGCCCGCGCAGCCCGTGGTGACCGAGGTGCTGGACCCGCTGGAGGCCCTACGTCGGCTGCGCCTGCTGCTGGTGGAGCGCAACATGCGCTCGGTGACAGCTTGCGAGCAACTGGCGGCGCAGGGGCAAGCTCTGGGGCCCGAGTTCGCGGTGCTGTCGACTGCCGTGGCGAGGCTGGATTTCGCCAAGGCGCTGAAGGCTTGCGACCAGTTGCTTGGTAGCCTCAATCCGCGCTGACGTTGGATTGACCTTGATCAATGTCCGGGCGCTGTCCATTCGCCCGAAATGGGCGGTACGCGCATACAATGAGAATCATTCTCATCAAAGCGCTTCCCGCGCCGAGCCTCTGCCATGTCCGAGCCGCTGTTCTCCAGCCTCGCCGCCGCCCCTGCCGGGCAGGCGCTGACCGTCCAACGAGTCAGCGCGCCCGAGCATTCGCCGGAGTGGGCGTCCTGGCTGGCCGACCTGGGCTTTCTGCCGGGTGAGGCGGTGCGCGTGCTGCGCCGCGGCGCACAGCGCACGGGCAACCTGGTCGTGCGTATCGGGCAATCGACATTTGCGCTGCGCCACGCCGAGGCCGACTGCATCGCCGTGACGCCGCGTCATGGTTGAGTCGGTCGTCCACTTCCACCCCGGGGGCAAGCTCGTCGCGCTGGTCGGCAACCCGAACTGCGGCAAGACGGCACTGTTCAACGGCCTGACAGGCAGCCACCAGAAGGTGGCCAACTACGCCGGTGTCACCGTTGAGCGCAAGGAGGGCCGGCTCGTCACGCCGGCCGGCAAGGCTTTGCGCCTGTTGGACCTGCCTGGCACCTACAGCCTGCACCCGCGCTCGCCCGACGAGCGCGTCACCTGCGATGTGCTGGCCGGCCGCGCCAAGGGCGAGAAACGGCCCGACCTCGTCGTCTGCGTGCTGGACGCCACCAACCTGCGCCGCAACCTGCGCCTGCTGCTCGCCGTGCGCCGTCTGGGCCTGCCGGTCGTCGTCGCGTTGAACATGGCCGACCTGGCCGCCCGCCGCGGCCTCAGGATCGACGCGTTGGCGCTGGGCAAGGAACTGGGCCTGCCGGTCGTGCGCACCGTGGCCATCCACCGCGAAGGCCTGGACGAATTGCGTGCGGTGCTGGACGACCCCGAGGTCTGGCACAACGCGCAGGTCGCCCACACCGCACAGGCCGACGACCACGTCACCGTCAAGAGCATGCTGCGTTCACTGGACCTGGACCACGAGCTGCCCACGCTGCCCAGCGACCGGGTGGACCGTGTGCTGCTGCACCCGGTGGCCGGCTCAGTCATCCTGGCCGTGCTGCTGTTCCTGCTGTTCCAGGCCGTGTTCTCCTGGGCGGAGCCGCCCAAGGAAATGATTGAGACCAGCATCACCTGGGTCGGCGCGCAGGTCAGCCAGGCGCTGCCCAAGGGCTGGCTGCGCAGCCTGCTGGTGGACGGCGTCATCGCCGGCGCGGGCGGGGTGCTGGCCTTCCTGCCGCAGATCCTGATCCTGTTCTTCTTCATCCTCGTGCTGGAGGAGTCGGGCTACCTGCCTCGCGCCGCGCTGCTGCTGGACCGGCTGATGGGCAGCGTGGGATTGTCCGGGCGCAGCTTCATCCCGCTGCTGTCCAGCTTTGCCTGCGCCATCCCCGGCATCATGGCCACGCGCTCCATCGCCAACCCGCGCGACCGGCTGGTCACCATCATGATCGCGCCGCTGATGACCTGCTCGGCCCGCTTGCCGGTCTACGCGCTGCTGATCGGCGCCTTCATCCCGAATCGCGAGGTCGCCGGCTTCGAGCTGCAGGGCCTGGTGCTGTTCGGCCTTTACCTGGCCGGCATCCTGGGCGCGCTGCTGGTGGCCTGGGTGCTGAAGCGCTTCACCAGCACGGGCCGCCACGTGCGCCCGCTGATGATGGAGCTGCCCAGCTACCACTGGCCGCATCCACGCTCCATCGCCATCGGGCTGTGGCAGCGCGCGATGATCTTCCTCAAGCGCGTGGGCGGCATCATCCTGGTCCTGACCATCGCGCTGTGGCTGCTGTCCAGCTTCCCCGGCCCGCCGGAAGGTGCGACGGGCGCCCCCATCCAGTACAGCGTGGCCGGCTGGCTGGGCGCAGGCCTGGCCAAGGTCTTTGCGCCCATCGGCTTCAACTGGCAGATCAGCCTGGCGCTGGTGCCGGGCCTGGCGGCGCGCGAGGTGGCCATCAGCGCGTTGGGCACCGTTTACGCCCTGTCAGCCACCGGCGATGACGCGGCGCAGGCACTGGCGCCGCTGATCGCGCACAGCTGGAGCCTGGCGACGGCGCTGTCACTGCTGGCCTGGTACGTGTTTGCGCCGCAGTGCATCGCCACGCTGGCGGCGATGAAGCGCGAGACCGGCGGCTACAAGATGCCGCTGATTGCAGCCAGCTACCTGTTCGGCCTGGCCTACCTGGCCTCGTTCATCACCTACCGGGTCGCGCTCGCACTGGGCGCTTGAGGCACGGCGGCGGCAGCGCTGGGGATCGGCCGAATGGGTACGGTGGCACTGCACACCTCGATGTGCCCCGGGCTATGCACGAACCAGCCGCCGCGGTAGCGGCGCGCGTCCAGCAACTGGTTCCACGTGGCGGACTCGGTCCTCAGCACCTGCAGCGCGGGCCGCTCGGCCGGTGGCATCTCGGCCAGCAGGCGCACGCGCTGGATGCCGGTGCGCTGCTCGGGCTTGTCGTAGAAGCCCATCGCCGCCGCGCCACGGGGAAGGGCGGACAGCAGCTCCATGCCCTTGAGAACGCGGCCCACGACGGTGATGTTCAGATCTAGCCCGCGTGGGGCCTGACCGATGACGACGTAGAGCTCGGTGCCGTTGCTGGAGTCCACTGCATCGCCGCGGCCGGCGCCGACCATGCCGTAGCAATGCGTCAGCCAGGCCTTGCCAGCCTTGGGGTCGGCCGCGACGGGGAACCCCCCGGCAAAGCCGGTGCGTGGCGCCCAGCCATCCTCGTCGGGCAGTTTGGCGAAGCCGGCCGCCTTGCCGATAGCGTCGATGGACACGGCGAACTCGGCCGGCAGCTTGGGCGCCGCGCCGGCCGGCAGCGGCTTGGCCTTGGCGGCGTCCTCACCGTCCGGGTCGCCCCACTGGGTGACGAAGTTGTCCTGCACGCGCAGGATGGCCAGGCCGTCCCAGTAGCCGCCGCGGGCCAGCGCGCGGATGTTTGCGGCGTGGGCGGGCGCAAAGCGGGGTGCCAGCTCGATGATGACCTGCCCCGAGGCCAGTTCCATCAGCAGCGTGTTCTCGGGGTCCAGCGGGCGCCAGTCGCTGGCGGGTGAGGTGGCCAGGATTTCCTGGCTGGTCTTTTTCGGCACCGGTGCCTTCCTTGGCGGCGCGGCGGCGGCGGAGGACAGCAGGCCGGCGAGGGCCAGAGCAAGGACCAGTTCAAAGGCGGTGTTCTTCATGGCCGCCGAGCTTAACGGCGGCTGCTGCCGCCGCGAGCCCGCGCAAACCTCAGGACGGCGGCAGGAAGCGGTCCAGCTCGCGGCCCCGCAGCGCATCGGCAAGCCGGCCCGCCAGCGCGCCCGCGGCGGCCGGGGCCTGTTCGGCGCGCGAGCCGGCGCAGCCCGCGCCGCGCAGACAGGCCAGCCAGACTTCGGGGTCGCGTTCGTCGCAGGCGAGGCCGAAGTGGCAGGGAAGCAGGCGCAGCGCAGCCAGGGCCGTCGCGCGATCCAGCTCGGCGTCGAAGCGCTGGCCGTCGAAATACAGCGTCGGCTCGCCGTCAATGCGCCGGAGCAGCAGCCGGGCGCCCAGTTCGTCCAACAGCAGCGCGTCGGGCCGGTCGAACACGGCGTGCAGCAGCGCGGCGTCATCGAGGTCGGACTGCTGCACCGCCAGCAGCGGGTCGTCGGCCGTCATCTGGTCGGCACTGATGTTGACCAGGGCCTGCCACTCGGCGGGGGCAAACTGGCTGCAGCCGGCTGCCAGCGCTGCGAGGCGGGCGACGGCGCGCTGATGGCGCGGGTCGTTGGCGTCGACCGGCGCCACGGATTGCAGCCCGGCCAGGTCGGCGCAGCGGTGGGCCAGTGCGCGGGCGTAGAGCCGGCCGCCCCGGGACTGCGCGGCCAGCGCAGCGTGCAGCGTCGCCCGCAGGTCGGCCTCCGGCGCGGCCAGCAGCCGGGTCAGCTCGCCAGGCGCCGCGGCGGGTCGCGGCCGGGGGACGGGCGCCGGTGCCGGCTCGGGCAAAGGCAGCGCGAGCGCCTGCACGGCGACCGCGGCGACCGCGGTGACCGCGGTGACCGTGGCATCGTCGGTGTGAGGTGCCTCGGCGTCAGACGCGCCAAACCACGCCCAGCCCACCAGAGCAACGCCGAGCACCAGGGCCGCCGGCGGCGCGATCACCAGACCGCTTGTGGCCATCCGTCCGAGCCCCAGGTCACGTTGTTGATGAACAGCACTGGCGCGCCATTGTTCTGCGCGTCGTAGGCATGCCAGGCCATGACTGAGCCGTCGGCCAGCAGCGACTGCCCGCCCGGGCCCTTGAAGCGCGCGCCGCCGGACGCCAGCACCGTGCCGCCGCCCGACAGCATGGCCACGCCGGCCTTGTCGGTGTAGGGGCCGGTGATGGACGTCGAACGGCCGACAACGATGTAGTACGTGCTGCTGGCGCCCTTGCAGCAGGCACCCTTGGAGGCGAACAGGTAGTACCAGGTCGCGCTGCCGATGACCTTCTTGACGACGAAGCCGTTCTCGATGCCGTTGACCGGGTCCTTGGCGATGTTGACGACACCGCCGGTGGGCGGCTTCAGGTTCACTTTGCTGACGCGTGTGATGTGAATGCCGTTCCAGAACGAGCCGAACACCAGGTAGGGGTCGCCGTTGGCGGCCAACACGAAGCTCGGATCGATGGCGTTGTAACTGTCGCCCGCCTTGGACGTCAGGATGGCGCCCTGGTCCACCCACTGGCCGGCCGAAATGCCGCCGGCCGAGGTCGTCAGGCCGATGGCTGACTTCTGCGAATACAGGCTGGACACCGCGTAGTAACAGTAGCCCTGGCCGCCGTACTCGCCGCAGCCGGGCGCCCAGACCATGGCCGTCTTGTCAGCCGGCAGATAGGACTTCCACCACGCCAGGCCGCTGCCAAAGATGGGCAGGCCCTGGGTCCAGGCATGACCGTCGCCGGAGTACTTGACGCCGATGCCGCC